>NZ_JBHYDW010000134.1:0-8110 GCF_051860475.1 Elioraea sp.
CGATCGCCGTGCGCGCCGCCTCCAGCGTCACCCCGCCGGCGACGGGCTGCATTATCAGCCCGCCGAACACCTCGACGCCGAGATACCCGAGCTCGCGCATCGCCAGCGCCGCGTAGCCAGAGGTGTTAGCGAAGTTGTCCATCAGTCCGATCGCACGCATGCCGGCTGCCGCGGCCTGACGCACCGCCTGGAACACATCAACGGAGCGGCCGCTCAGGTGGGGCGCGGCGTGGATGTGGCAGTCGATTGCACCCTTGAGATGACGCATGCCGGGCATCGACGGATCGGGGGTCATCGTGCAACAGCCTCCTCCAGCACGAGAGCGGATGGCACCGGGCCGCGCCGGCGCCGCATCAGACGCCGCTCCAACGCCTCGCCGGCGAGCTTGGTCGGCCAGCAGATCGCGAAGTAGAGCAGCAGGATCGAGCCGAAGCAGAGCAGGGCGGAGTAGCCGCGCGTGTTCAGCACCTTGGCGGCGTAGGTCAGCTCCAGCACGCCGATCTGCGAGGCGATCGAGGTCGACTTCATGAAGCCGACGATGTAGCCGAAGGCGGGCGGCAGGATCACCGGCCAGGACTGAGGCAGGATCACGCGGAACAGGGTGCGCACCGCTCCCATGTTCATGGCCTCGGCGGCGTCCCACTGCTGCGGCGCCACCGCCTCAAGGCCGCCCCGGATGATCTCGGCCGCAAAGGATGCGGCGGACAGGACCACGGTGGTGAGCGCGATGGTGAACATGCTCACCTGCGCGCCGGCGAGCTGATAAGCGAAGAATACGCACATCAGCTTGACCAGGAAGGGGATCCGCCGAAACGCCTCGACATAGGCGATCGCAAGCAGGGCGGTCGGCCACCAGAACGCAAGTCTGCGATGCCGCAGCACCGCGAGCACGAAGCCGATCGCGAAGCCGCCGAGCGCGCCAAGATACGACAGCCCGAGCGTATGGAACAGTGCTGTACCGAGGAACATCAGGTTGTAGGGACCGAAGAAGCGCGGCGCCTCCTCGACGAGCTGGGCCCACACGGCGCTACAGCACCTTGGCCTTGACGCGGAACAGGTGCCGTCCCGCGAGCGCGAGCGCGGCCGAGACGACCAGCGTCAGAGCGATGTAGACGACGGCAAGGATCGAGAAGATCTCGAGGGTACGAAACGTCTCGGCATTGATGTTGTAGGCCCGCCCTGTCAGCTCCTCTACCGCAAAGATCGCCGCGAGCGAGGTCGTCATCACCTGGATGATGAACTGGTTGGAGAGCGGCGGGAACAGCGCCTTCACGACATGCGGCACGATCACGTACCAGATGGTCTGCACGAGCGTGAACCCGAGCGTCTCGGCCGCGTCGAACTCGGTGCGCCGGATGCTCTGGAACCCGGCGCGCTCGATCTCGGTCAGATACGCTCCCGCATTCAGGCTCATCCCAAGCGCGACGGCCGTGAAGGGGGAGAGCAGGATACCCACCTCTGGCAGGACGAAAAACAGGAAGAACACCTGGACCAAGAGCGGGGTGTTGAGGAAGAAGGTGACGTAGATGCGTACCAGGATTCGCGCGGGCCGCGGCCCGAAGCTCAGCACCGCCGCGTTGACCAGCCCGATCGCTGCGCCTGCGACGAAGGAGATCGCAGCGAGCTGCAGCGTCAGGATCGCGCCGCCGAGCAGGTAGGGGACATAGCCGATGACCTGGCCGTATTGCAGCGTGTAGAACACCGGCGGCGCGGCGTCAGAAGAACGGGTTGGCCGGCACCTTGGTCGCCATCTTCGACAGGAACCACTTTTCCCAGGCTGACTCGATCATGCCCGAGGTGTGGAGCTCGTAGAGGGCGACGTTCAGCCACATGCGCAGCGAGTGGTTGCCCTTGGCCACGCCGAGCCCGGAGTAGGTGACGCCGTATTCCGCCACGGGGATGATCTTCCACTGCACCTGGGTGAAGGTGCGCAGCGAGAAGGGCGCGGAGTCAATGCCATCGAAGCTGGCATCCGCGCGACGCTGGGCGATGGCGCGGTTCCGGTCAGGATAGTTGTCGAGCAGCAGCACCTTGGCCTTGGGTGTGCGCCGCGCGATGAAGGGGATCGGCGTAGTGCCGCGCACCTGCGCGAGCGTGACGCTCTCCCTGTCAAGTTCGTCGAGCGTGGCGATGCCGGTGTCCTCGCGCGTCACGATGCCGTAGTTCTCGCTGTGCACTGGCACCGTGTAGTCGATCACCTTGGCGCGCTCGCTGGTTCGGCTCATCGCTCCCATCACGAAGTCGATCCGCCCCGAGGCAACGAACGGAATGCGGTCGGGACTGCCCACCGGCACCAGCGCCAAGCGCACGCCGAGCTTTTCGGCGATCGCGGCCGCGACATCGGGTTCGAAGCCGACGATCTGGTTGCGGTCGTCGTACATCGCGCGCGGCGGCAGCGTCGGGTTAACGCCGACGCGCAGCTCGTTCGCGCGCATCACGTCGTCGAGCGGCCGTGCCCCTGCGGCGCGCGGGAGCGACACGAGGGCGCCGGCGGCAAGGCCCGCCAGGAACAGCGAACGGCGAACGATCATCATGGCCTCCTGTGGTTCGGTCGGCGGCATGGCCCCGCCGCAGGGACCGCCAGGCGCGTCAATGGCGCAGGATCTTGGCGGTGAAGCTCCTCAGCCGGTCGGTGCGCGGCGCTTCGATGACCTGGACGGGGGGCCCGACCTCGACTACGCGGCCCTGGACCATGAAAACGACGGTGGAGGCGACCTCCCGCACGAACGCCATCTCGTGGCTCACCACGATCATGGTCATGCCCTCGTCGCGCAGCAGCCGGATGGTATCGAGGACTTCGTTGACCAGCTCTGGATCGAGCGCGCTGGTAACCTCGTCGAGCAGCAGGATCTCCGGGCGGAGCGCAAGCGCGCGCGCGATCGCGACGCGCTGCTGCTGGCCGCCCGAGAGCTCGTCCGGATAGGCATCCTCTTTGCCGGCTAGCCCGACCTTGGCGAGCAGCGCCCGCGCCTCCGCTTCGACCACCGGCCGGGCGCGGCGCTTCACGATGGTCGGCGCGATGGTGACGTTGCGCAGCGCGGTCATGTTCTGGAACAGGTTATACTGCTGGAACACGATCGCGAAGCGGTCCCGCGCCGCCCGCAGCGAGGCGCGCGAGGCATAGTCGACCGTGGCTCCGTCGAGCGACACCTTCCCGGCCTCGGGGCGGAGCAGGCCGACTAGCACCCGCAGCAGGGTGGACTTGCCGCTGCCCGAGGGACCGATCACGGAGACCACTGCGCCCCGGTCGATCGAGAGGCTCACCTCCCGCAGCACGGGCGTGCGACCATAGGAGGCGGAGAGGCCATCGATCGTCAGGAAGCTCACGGCGGCATGGTTTCTTGGCCGGGGCCGGCCGTCAAGTCGGGTTGCCGCGCTGCGGCAGTGACACTAGCCTCATCGCCGAGGCCGGCCTTTGGGCCGGTCCGTAGAGAAGCAAGACGGGGACGATCAGCATGACCAGCATGACACGCGGACTCGGCCGGCGCGGCGCACTCGGGCTCGCCGGCGTGGGACTCCTCCTGGGCGCGTCAGGGGTAATGGCCCGGCCGCTCGACCAGGTGCTGTCGACGCGGACGCTCAGGGCCGGGATCAATCCCACCTTGCCGCCGTTTGGCACCTTCAATGACCGTAACGAGATTGATGGGTTCGATGTCGACATCGCCCGAGAGATCGCGCGCATCATGCAGGTCAACCTGGAGGTGGTACGGGTCGGCAGCCCGGATCGCATCCCGTTCCTGCAAGCCGACCGGATCGACATCGTGCTCGGTGCGATCACGCGCACGCCGGCGCGGGCCCTCGTGATAGACTACACGATTCCGCTGCACACGCAGACGATGGGCGTGCTGACGGTGGAGGGGAAGGGCATCGAGAAGCTCGCCGACCTCGATCGGGATTCGGTTACGCTGGTGCAGGTGCGCGGCACGATCGGCATTC
Organism: Elioraea sp.; assembly: GCF_051860475.1. NCBI lineage: Bacteria > Pseudomonadati > Pseudomonadota > Alphaproteobacteria > Acetobacterales > Elioraeaceae > Elioraea > Elioraea sp. Next base: position 3,937 of record NZ_JBHYDW010000134.1, read on the forward strand.
CTTGGATCGAGAAGAACGCGCCCAAAGCGAGGATGACGCTGCTCGACAATTACCCGGACGCGATCCGCACGATCGCGCAGGGGCGGGCGGATGGCATGGTGGACGTGGTGGAAAGCGTGGTGATCCCGATCCGCCAGTATCGCAACGTGCGCTGGAAGATCCTGGATGAGGCGATCGACAGCACCTGGGTTCCGATCGGCGTGCAGAAGGGCAACTACACGCTGCGCGACGCGTTGAACGTCGTGCTGTTCGAGATGCACAAGTCAGGTTTCGTGAATGCGACCTGGGAGAAGTGGTTCGGCACACCGATGAAGACGCCGGTGCCGCTCAACCCGATGTTCTGACGGAACCAGGGGCGTCGCCCCTCATTCCCGGGTTCCAAGGGCCAATGGCCCTTGGCGGGTGCGGGGCGGAGCCCTGCCGGGGGTGCAGGGGGCGGCGCCCCTCTGTGCGATGCTCCAGTACGGCCAAGTCACCGGGTATATTCCGGACTTCCTTCGCGGCGCGCTCCTCTCCCTGGAGATCGCCGCGCTTTCCTTTCTGCTCGGGCTGCTGATTGGCCTGTTCGCCGAATCGTTCCGCCGCTTCGGCCCCGCGCCGCTGCGCCTCGTTGTCGACGTGTATGTGAGCTTCTTCACCAACACGCCGCAGCTCGTGCAGATCTTCTTCCTGTTCTTCGCCCTGCCTGAGTTCGGCATCATCATCTCGCCCTATGCCTGCGTGCTGCTCGGCATGACGTTCAATGCTGGCGCGTATCTAACGGAGATCTGCCGCGCCGGCTTCTCCTCGATCCATCGCGCGGAGATGGAGGCGGCCGAGACGCTCGGGTTCTCGCGGCTCCAGACCGTCTGGTACGTGATCGCGCCGCATGTGGTGCGCGCGCTCTATCCTGCGCTCTCCAACCACGCGATCATCATGACGCTCGGCACTTCGATGGCGGCGATCTTCGGGGTGGAAGAGCTGACCGGCCGTGCGCTTGAGGCGAACAGCCGGACGTTTCGCAGCTTCGAGATCTTCTCTATCGTGGCCGGGATCTACGTCGTACTGACGATCGCGCTCTCGCTCGGGCTCTGGACGCTTGGGCGCGTGCTGTTCCGCGTCAAGGCAAAGGCGTTCTGAGCCATGAGCGCGTGGGAGATCCTGCTCGACGAGGCGCCACGGTTTTTCACCTATTGGAACATACTTTTCCTGACCACTGCCGCGGGCAACACGCTCGCGCTGTCGGTCGTGGGCTGTGCAGCGGGCTATCTCGCCGGGTTCGTGCTGGCCACGCTCAGGCTGGAGCGCGTCAACCCGGTCGCGCCGCTCCGCTGGCTCTGCACGCTGCTGGTGGAGATCCTGCGGCGCATCCCGTTCCTGATCCTGCTGCTGACGACGTTTTTCGCCTTCCAGCTTTCGGGTGCGAAGGTGGCTCTGTTCACGGTCGCGGCGACCGCGGTCGCGCTGCGCATGAGCGCGCTCGCGGCCGAGAACATCCGCGCCGGCTACGAGAGCATCCACCGCACGCAGTGGGAGGCCGCACTGGTGATGAACCTCGCGCCGCTGACCACGCTTCGTCGCGTCGTGCTGCCGCAGGCCTGGCGGGTGATCCTGCCGCCCTCGACCGTGCACACGCTGTCGATGATTAAGGAGACCTCGCTCGCGGTGCAGATCGGCTTCCTCGAGCTCACCTCGGCCGCCCGGGCGCTGAACCAGCGCGGCTTCTCGGCCCTGCTCTGCTACGGCACCGTGCTTATCCTCTACTTCGTGATCTCGTGGAGCGTCGGGCGGTTCGGCCGCTGGCTGGAATCCCGTCTCGCGGTGCGCATCACGACCCCGCCAGCAGCCCGGTCTCGGCCAGCAGCAAGCGCAGCCGGGTGAGCTCGGCCTCGGGCAACGGCCCAACCGGCCGCTTGGTCGCGGCGCACGGGATCCGGCCAAGCAGCCAGAGGCAGGCCTTGATGCGCGCGGTCGCCGAGCCGCCCGGCGGCGTGCCATAGATCGCCTTGGCGAGCGGGTAGACCAGATTGTGGTAGCGACGCGCGGCGGCGAGATCGCTCGCGCGCACGGCGCGATCGAGCGCGACGATCGTCTCGGGAATGATGTCGGCGAGCGAGACGAGGCTGCCGTCGCTGCTGAGCACGAAGCAGGAGAAGAGGTGCTCGTCCCCGCTCGCCATCACCCGCACATGCGGCGCCGCGGCGTGCACCGCGCGACGCGAGGCCTCGTAGGCGGCGGTCTCCCAGCTTCCCTCCTTCACCCCCACCACGCCGGGTAGGGCAGCGAGCTCGGCGAGCAGCGCGGGCGGGAAGGCGGTGCGCCCCGCATGCACGCTGCCCTGAAACAGGAACACCGGCAGGCCCGCGGCCTCGATCACCGCGCGATGGTGCACGCGGATCGCCGCGGGGTCGTGGAACGTCGCCCAGCCGTTGGGCGCGAACACCATGATCGCGTCCGCACCGGCCTCGCGCGCGTCGCGCGCGTGCGCGGCCGCCTCGTCGGTCGCCTCGGCATTGATGCCGCAGACGACGATCCGGCGCGCGCCCACCGCCGCGACCGTGATCTCCAGCACGCGCCGCTTCTCGCCGCGCGAGAGATAGACGTTCTCGCCGGCGTGCCCGTTGCAGAGCACGCCGACAATGCCGTCCGGCGCACAGACCGCGTCGGTGTGCCGGGCGAGCGCGCTCTCGTCGAGCGCGCGATCCGGCGTGAGCGGAACGATCGTGCTGGGATAGATTCCGTCCCAGGGCATGGCAGTACGAGGGATCATGCGGCGGCCTTCGGCTGGAGCAGACGGTCGATCGGGAACAGCGGCAGTGCGTGCTGCCTGCCCAGGATCGCATCGGCAAGCAGCGTGCCCATGAACGGCCCGCTCGTGTAGCCCGAATGCACGCTGCCGATGATCCAGCCGTCCTCGACCCCCGGGAGGGGGCCGAGCACAGGCAGGGCGTCCGCGGTCTCGGCCTCGAGGCCCAGCCAGGCGCGCACTACACGCGCGCGGCGGAGCGCCGGGATCACGAACGCCGCGAGCCGGATATTGCCGATCAAGTTGTCGGGGATGAAGGCGTCGCCGCGGCCCTCGTGCCGGCCGCCGCAGCCCTGCCAGCCGCCGCCGATCAACACGGTGCCGCTCGGGTACTGCTTGAGCGACAACAGACCCGAAGCGATCCCGAGCACCGTGCGCATCACGGGCGGCATGCGTTCGGTCACCGCAAGCTGGTTGATCAACACCTTGATCGGCAGGCGGATGCCGAACCAGGCGGCCATCTCCTCGAGCCAAACGCCGCCCGCAAGCACGAGCCGGGCTGCCTCGACGCGCAAGCCGGCGGCGGTCCGCACGACGAACCGTCCCTGCCTGCGCTCTGCCCCGACCGCCGCGTCGTGCTCTCGCAGCGCCACGCTGGCGGCGCCGAGCGCGAGGCGGAACGCGCGGCCGGTGAGATAGGCGCTGGTGAACCCGTCCACCGGGCAGAACCCGGCCATCAGTGCGCGATCGGTGAGGCCCGGCTCGATCTCGCGCGCCCGTGCTGCGCCGACCAGCTCGATCGGCGCCCCCGCCGCCCGGCGCGCCGCCGCCCGCGCCTCGAGCATCGCTGCCTCGGCCTCGGTGAATGCAAGCGAGAGCCCGTCGCGCCGCTCGGTGCCGACCGCGAGACCGAGCCAGCGCGGCGTGTCCATCCAGAACTCCCACGCTTTCAGCGCGTAGGGGATGAGGGCGGCGCGGGTCATCTGCATGGTGAGCGTGCCGGCGTTCACACCCGACGCCTCGCGGCAGATCGCGCCCTTGTCGAGCAGGACGACCGACATCCCCGCGCGCGCAAGCCCGAGCGCGACGCTGCACCCCATCACCCCGGCGCCGATGACGGCGCAGTCGACGCACGTGCTCATCTCTGGTCAGAGGGGGGCAGGGGCGGGGATCGGGATGTCGGCATAGTCGAAGGTGCCGAGGATCTCATCCGCCGCCACGGGGCGCAGCGGCGGCCGCCCGGTCCACAGTCCCGCCGCTTCGCGACCGCCCACATGGGGCGCGAGCAGCGTCGCTGCGGTCTCGCCGCAGATGCGGCCCTGGCAGGGACCCATGCCGCAGCGCGTCCACTGCTTGAGCTGGTTCAGGTCACGCGCGCCGGCACCGATCGCCTCCTCGATCTCGGCGCGCGCCACGTCCTCGCAGCGGCAGACCACGGTGTCCGGCGGG
>NZ_JBHYDW010000134.1:8120-12082 GCF_051860475.1 Elioraea sp.
CGCCGCCACTAGACCGTCGCGCAGCCGCATCATTCGCGCCATCGCCCCGCCCACCCGCTCGGCACGACGGAGCGATACGCGAAGGCGCCGGGCGTCGCGCGGATACGACGCCTCATCGAGTCGGCCGAGCGCATGCGCGACCGCAAGCCCTGCGAGCTCGCCCTGCAGCACGGCCACAGCAGCTCCGCCGATCCCGCCGACCTCGCCGACAAGCCACAGCCCTGGCAACGACGTGGCGAGCGAGCCGTCACGTTCAGCGAACCATCCGCCCCGATCCGCGTCGTACCGGTGCGCCATCCGCAGCAGCCGTGTCGCCGCGGTGTCGGGCACCAGGCCGTGGCCGATCGCGAGACAGTCGGCTTCGAACCGGTGCGGTGCCGATCCTGGCAGGGGCCGTCCGGTCTGGTCGACTGGCGCAACGACGACCTCGCGCACGGTGTCTCCACCGGCGACGCCGATCACGCCGTGGCGCGACAGCACCTTCGCGCCGGCGCGGAGGATGCGCGCGAGCCAGCCCGCGCCGCGAGCCGCGAGGTCGGGCCGCGCCGAGAGCTGTGCCAGCGCGGCGAGCCACTCGCGGCGCGCAGCGAGATCCACGACCGCGACGACCTCACCCCCCGCCTTCAGGACGCCGGCGGCGACGGCGGCGAGCAGCGGCCCGCAGCCCGCCACCACGCAGCGCCGGCCCGGCAGAACTCCATCCGACTTCAGCAGGATCGTTGCCGCAGCCAGCCCGATCACGCCTGGCGTCGTCCAGCCCGGGAACGGCACCACACGCTCATGCGCCCCGGTCGCCAGCACGAGGGTGGACGCGCGCAGCGTCTCCGCCCGGCCGCCTCGCACGAGATCGATGCGCCAGAGATCGTTCTCCCGACCGATCAGCCAGACGCAGGCGCGCGTCAACAGCGTTACCGGTGTGGCCGCCAGGCGGGCACGCATGGCCGCACCCGCGCGCACCTCGGCGTCGGCATGGCCGGCCTGGCCCGACGGCAGGCGCCAGACCTGCCCTCCGGCCGCCGCGTTCTCGTCGATCATGACGACCGAGAGCCCGTGCGCCGCGGCCGCGAGGGCGGTGTGCGCGCCGCCAGGACCGGCGCCGATGATCGCGACGTCGATCATGCGCTGTCGGAACCGCGCAGCGAGACCAAGAGGCCTGGCCGCACCTCGGTCATGCAGGCGCGAGCGATGCGGCCATCGATGACCACCACACACTCCTGGCACGCGCCCATCAGGCAGAACGCGCCGCGAGGCGCACCGGCGCGCGGGCTGCGGCGCAGCGTTCGATGTCCCGTCGCAATTAGCGCCGCGGCGAGGCTCACGCCCGTGGGGACGCTAACAGGCGTGCCGTCAACGGCGATCGTCACATGCGGACTGGCGGTGATCGGTCCGACCATGAAGGTATGGTAGGCGCCGTGGAGCCGTCGGCAAGGTCGCGCCCTCGGCCGAAAGGGCTCTGCTTCGGAGCGGCAGTCCACTACACGCGGCCGAGCCTCCGGCGGCAGCGGAGGCGAGCATCGTCCGATCGCGTTTGCCGCGCGTCGTCAGAACAGCAGCGGCTCCGACACCAGGATCGGCGCGAGCCGCGTGAACAGTAGCCCGATCAGGCCCGCGCCAAGGGCTGCCACGCCGAGGTCCCGTAGCGGCTGCCGGTCCGCGTGGCCTCGCAGCAGTATGAATGCAACGGCCAGGAACGCCCCCGTGGCAACCACAAGCCCGATCTCCAAGACGGCGACAAAGAAGGCGCAGGACCAGAGCAGAGCAAGCGCGATGCGGCGGGCGCGGCAGGCACCTGCCCCCGAGATTTCGGACCATGGATGACGTGAGAGATTGGCTCCCCGAAGGAGAGGGAGCATGCGCAAGTGGAGGTTCACGGAGGAGCAGATGGTCGCGATCACCCGGGCGTCGGATCGCGACGGGGTGGCGTCGGTTGCGAGGCGGTACAAGGTCAGCGAGCAGACGCTGTACACGTGGAAGATGCGGTTCGGGGCGTTCCAGCCGGACGACGTGCGGCGGCTGAAGCAGCTCGAGCAGGAGAACGCGCGTCTGAAGAAGCTGGTGGCGGAGCGCGATCTCGAGATCGAGGTGATGAAGGAGATCGCCGCAAAAAAATGGTGAGCGTGCCGGCCCGCCGGGATCAGGTGATGTATGCGACGCGCCGTGGCGTGTCGCAGCGGCGGGCTTGCACGCTGATGAGGGTGGCGCGCTCGGCGCTGGGCTATCGCTCGCGACTGGCGGTGAAGGATGCGCCAGTTCTGGCGCGGATGGCATCGCTGTCGGCGCAGTATCCGCGTTACGGCTACCGCCGCATCCGGATCTTTCTGGGGCGCGATGGGCATGCGATGAGCGTTGGCCGTGCGTGGCGGCTGTGGCGGCGGGCTGGCCTGCAGCTTCCGCGCCGGCGACCGCGCAAGCGCGTGGCGAGCGGCCGGCCGCGGCCCCAGGCACCGAACGCGCCAACCAGGTCTGGGCGATCGACTTCGTGTTCGACGCCTGCGCCGATGGCCGCCAGCTCAAGTGCCTGACGATCGCCGACGAGTTCACCAAGGAGGGGCTGGCGATCGAGGTCGATGGCCGGATCCGCTCGGGCCGCGTCGTCGAGGTGCTCACGCGGCTGGTCAGCGAGCGCGGCGCGCCGGCCTATCTGCGCTGCGACAACGGTCCGGAGTTCGTCGCGCGCGCGGTGCTGAAGTGGATCGTCGAGCAGGGCATGGGCACGGCGTTCATCGATCCGGGCAAGCCGTGGCAGAACGGCGTCAACGAGAGCTTCAACGGCAAGTTCCGCGACGAGTGCCTCAGCCTCGAATGGTTCCGCTCGCGCGCCGAGGCAAAGGTCGTCATCGAGGCTTGGCGTCGGCACTACAACACGGTGCGGCCGCATTCGAGCCTCGGCTATTTGACGCCAGCGGCCTTCGCCGCGACGCTGGAACGACAGACCGCAGTGCCCGCTACCGCAACGGGCCGGGGCGCTGCGCTTGCTCGGGGCTTCGCACCCCGGCCCGTTGCCTCACCGTCCCGCAAGGGACATCTGAAGCCAGCAGCAGAGGGGCCAGTCTCAAGCTGACCGTGGTCCGAAGAAACGGGGCAGATCAGCTCACGGCTCGATCGCCCCGCGCTCGCTGCCAGAAGCCGGTCCAGATCAGCCCGCCACAGCCCGATCTTCGGCTGAGGCTGCCCGGTCAATTCGGGGGCTGCTTCAGTGCAGCATGACGCGGGTCTTCAGTGCGACAACGCGGGTGGCCAGTTTCACCAACCGCAGCCGGAGCGTGTCGAACTGCACGACACGCCAGGTGGAGCGCCTCGGCATCAGGCTGCGCAGCGACCACAGCAGCCAGTAGGCGCCGGTGTGCAGCATCAGGCGGAACTGGTTGGCAGCGGCACGGCAGCACGAGGTGCGGTCGGCGGCGAGATGGCGCTTCCACGCCTTGATGTGGTTCTCGGCCTGACCGCGCCGGCAAGAGAGGTCCTCGTAGATCGTGCGCGCCGATCCCGCGGCGAGGGTGGTGACGATGAAGCGCGTGTCGGTGCCCTGCGCGCTGGTTTCGACGCGGGCGATGATGCGTTCAACGCGCCTCCAGCTTGCGGCGCCATCGTGGAATTCCCTGTAGCGGCGGAGCTTGTCCGCGCCCGGCGTGGTGGCGTGGCGGCTGGACAGCATCGAAGGTGTCGTCGATGTCGAGGGTGAGGCACTACAACGAGGCGCGCACTCACCAGGGCCGCTGGTGCTTCGGCAAAACGCCGATGCAGACCTTCCTGGACAGCCGCCCACTCGCGCGCGAAAAGCAGCACATCGGCGAGGCCGCGTGACCCGCGGCGACTGACAGCTTCGACCTCGCGGACACCCGCCACGCCAAGTCGATGACCGTCAGATCAAGTGCAGACTTCTACACGTAAAGGCCCACGACATCGCTGAACTTCTCGGCGAACTTCGGGTCGTTGGAGAGCTTGAACGTCTTCATCCGGTG
>NZ_JBHYDW010000135.1:0-12041 GCF_051860475.1 Elioraea sp.
ACAGGACATCCGCGCGCTGGGCGGGCAGACCATCCACAAGGTGTTCGGCCCGTCGAGCTATCGCGTCGATTCCAAGGGGGTGAGCCGGTACAACGGAACGGTCGTCGGCTGGCGCGGCCCCAACGGTGCCGGACCGTGGGAGTTCCGCACCCAGACCTTCGAGCAGTTGGCCCCCGCGCCCGCGAAATACCGGCTCAAGGCGCTGGTGAAGATGTAGCTGCCTCCGCCGTGCGCCGGGCATCTGCTCGACCGCGTTGTATCGCCATCAGAACGGCAGGATGATGTCAAGCAGCTGTTGGCCGTAGCGCGGCTGCTGGATGTCGCTGATGATGCCGCGCCCGCCATAGGCGATGCGCGCCTCGGCCATCCGGTCGTGCCGCACCGTGTTGTCGGAGCCGATGTCCTGGGTGCGGACCACGCCGTTGATCGAGAGCTCGCGCAGCTCGTTGTTCACGCGCACCTCCTGCTTGCCGTTCAGCACCAGGTTGCCGTTCGGCAGCACCTGCGTGACCACGGCGGCGACGCGCAGCGTCACCTGCTCGGTGCGCTGGATCTGGCCCTTGCCGGTCGACCCGCCGGTCGAGGAGGCGGTGACCAGGTTTGCGGGATTGATGGTGCCCGGCAGGATCCGCGTGAGGCTCGACTCCAGCCCGAGCATCTGCGGCAGGCCGAGGTTCTCGTTGTTGTTGCGGTTGCGCGTCGAGCTGTTCTCGAGCTGGGCCTCGTCGCGGATGCTCACCAGGACCGTGATGATGTCGCCCACGTTCGTTGCGCGCTGATCCTTGAAGAAGGCGCGCGAGCCCGGCCGCCACAGGCTGTTGGCGGTCCGCTCGGGCACCTGCGGCGTCGGCATCGGCATCGACACCGGGCGCCAGCCGGGTTGCGCGGTCGGGTTCTCGATCTGAGAGAGCTGCGGACCGCGGCCGATCTCGGAGAGACGCTGCGGCGCGTTGCACGCCGAGAGCATCACGGCAGAGGCGAGCAGGAGGAGGCGGATGGTCATCGGATCAGCTCCGCGCGGCGGTTGGAGAAGCGTCGATCGGTGGGGCGCGAGACCGGCATGCTGCCCGGGGTGACGCGCACGCGGCCGGGACCGATCACGGTCGCCTCGACCACGGCGCGGCTGGCGATGTTGAGCACCTGGACGATGTCGCCGCGTGCGCCGTTGTCGAGTGCGCGGCCCTGGGCAGTCACGGCGAGCCCCGGGACCTCGATCGTCATCACGACCGGGGAGTCCTTCATCACCACCAGCCGCCCGCCGAGTTCCGACAGCCCGATCGGCGTGCCGGGGGCGATCGGCCGCCGCACCACCTGTCCGGCGAGCTCGCTCGGATCGAGCACGACGTCGGCCGGCACCCGATCGGGCGACAGCTTGGCGATGCGCACGTCGCTCGGCGTGACCGCCGTGCCGGCGGCGATCCGGCGGACGGCGACCGGCACCGCGACCAGGTCGGTCACGCGCCCGGCGAGGCGCGTGCGCAGCGGCTGCTCGTCCGGGACGATCGCAGCCAGCGTCGCGGCAAACCGGCCCGAGGCGTGATCCCAGGCGAGGTCCTCGATCAGGAGCTGCGGCGTGCCCGCCAGCGGCACGGTGGGCGGCGTGAACGGCTGGACCTCGATCCGCGCGTCGGGGCTGCCGCCGGCCCCGGCGGCGAGCAGCGCGTCGCGCAGCACCGCCTCGACCTCCTCGCGCGCGATCGCCCGGCCGGGCCGTTCGACCACCGTCGGGCCGCCGCCGACCAGCGTCAGGCCATTGTCGCGCGCGATCGCGGCGAGCTGGCCGATCGGGACGATGTAGCGCTGGCCGGGTGCCGGCGCGGGACCCAGCACGCGCTCACCGCGCGGCCCGGCATTGTCGAACAGATCCACGAGCCGCACCTGCGGCGTGTCGATCACGACGCGCGCGCGCGCAATGGCCTCGCCCGCGGCCTCGGCCGGCACGGCGACCAGCAGGGACAGCGAAAGCAGGAACCGTCGCATCATCGACCTCACCGCAGCCTGGTCAGGGTGGAGAGCATCTCGTCGGAGGCGGTGATCACCTTGCTGTTCATCTCGTAGGCGCGCTGCGCGGTGATCAGCGAGGTGATCTCGGAGACCACGTTCACGTTCGAGGTCTCGATGAAGCCCTGCATCAGGTTGCCGTAGCCGGGTCCGCCGGGCACGCCGATCTGCCCCTGGCCCGAGGCCGGGGTCTCGAGGAACAGGTTGTCGCCGATCGCCTCCAGCCCGCCCTCGTTGGCGAAGATGGCGGTCGTGATCTGGCCCACGTTCGCCGGCGCGATCTGGCCGTCCAGCTTCACCAGCACCTCGCCGTTGGCGTTGATCGTGACGTCGCGTGCGGCCTGGGGGACCAGCACGCCGGGCAGCAGCCGGAACCCGTCGGCCGTCACCACCTCCCCGTTCGGGCTCAATCCGAAGGTACCGTCGCGGGTGTAGGCGAAGTCGCCGTTGGGCAGCTCGATGCGGAAGTAGCCCGGCCCGCGGATCGCGATGTCGAACCGGTTCTCGGTCTGTTGCAGGTTGCCCTGCTCGTGGATCCTGTAGACCGCCGCGGTCTTCACGCCGAGGCCCAGCTGCACGCCGGCCGGCACGATCGTGCCGGTGTCCGAGCTGGTTGAGCCGACCCGGCGCATGTTCTGGTAGATCAGGTCCTGGAACTCGGCGCGCCGACGCTTGAAGCCGGTGGTCGACATGTTGGCGATGTTGTTGGAGATCACCTCGACATTGGTCTGCTGCGCGAGCATTCCGGTCGCGGCGATGTGCAGGGATCTCATGGTCCGCTCTCCTTCCGATCGGGTCAGCCGCGGCGCCGGGTCAGGCGCTCGATCGCCTGGGTCTGCCGCTCGCCCTCGCGCTCGATGAACTGCGAGGCGAACTGGAACTCGCGCATCTGCGCCATCAGCATGGTCAGCTCCACCACCGACTGGACGTTGGAGTCCTCGACCACGCCCTGCATCACCACCGGCGCCTCGACAGGCAGCGGCTCGGCGTCGGCGGCGTAGAGATTGACCCCCTCGGCCCTGAGCGCCTGCGGGTCGTCGAAGCGGACCACGCGGATGCGGCCGATCTGGCCGTTCTCGGTGCCGACGGTGCCGTCGGTCGCGATGCTGATCTGGCCCTCATCCGGGCCGATGACGATCGGCTCGCCGCCCTCGGTGAGCACCGGAAAGCCCTCGGGGCCGACCAGTCGGCCATCGGCGTCGAGCGTCAGGCGTCCGTTGCGGCTGTAGCGCTCGCCGCGCGGGGTGTCGAACACCAGGAAGCCGTCGTCGGCGAGCGCCACGTCCAGCGGATTGCCGGTGGTCTGCAACGCGCCGGGGCGCATCTCCCGGTGCGTGCCGCGGTCCTGCACGAACTGCACCGTGCGCGCGGCCGTGGGCTGATCCACCCGGCGCTGGTTGACCAGATAGTCGCTGAACAGCATGCGCGAGGCCTTGAAGCCGGGCGTGTTCGCGTTGGCGATGTTGTGCGCCGTCATGTCGGTCTGGCGCTGCAGCGCGACCATGCGGGAGAGGGCGACGTAGCCGGTGGTGTCCATGGTGAGCGTGTCCAGGAGGTGCGTCGCATCGGCCGTCGCAAACGCCGTGCCAGGCCCTGGACCGCACGTTTTCCGCGGCGTTCCGCGACGACGGCGGCTGCGGCAGCGCCCCTTCGGCAAACCCTGCCCGGCAAGCGGCGCTCGACGGGCGACGCGGCGTGCCGTGCTGCCCGGCGCGGCGATCCGCGTCCCTTTCAAGCTTCCTTAACCGCGCCCGCTGCACACACATGCCTGCGGAGGTCAGGGCGACATCCGCCAGAGTGGAATGGGAACGCAGGCCATGGCCGGCAGCGCGTCGGTAGCGGAGGACGATGCGGCGACAGCGGAACAGCCCGCGCCCACCGGGCGGCGGAAGCTGATCCTGCTGGCGGCCCCTGTCGTGGTGGCGGCCCTTGGTGGCGGTCTGTGGTTCAGCGGTGTGCTGCCAGGGCTGCTCGGCCTCGGCGGTGCCTCGGAACCGCCGGCCGAGGTGCAGATCGAGCCCGCGCTGTTCTCGATGCCCGACATCATCGTCAACCTGAATGTCGGTGCCGGGCGGCGGCCGTCCTATCTCAAGCTGGTCGCGCGCATCGAGATCGCCGACAGCCGCGACCTGCCGTCGATGGACGCTGTGGTGCCGCGGCTCCAGGATCTGTTCACCACCTATCTTCGCGAACTCCGCCCCGAGGAGCTGCGCGGCTCGGTCGGCATGCACCGGCTGCGCGAGGAGCTGACCGCGCGCGCCAAGGTGGCCGCGCATCCGGTCGCGGTCACCGACGTCCTGTTTGTCGAGATGCTGGTGCAATGAGCGGCACGCCCGAGACCGAACTTGACGACGCGGCCCTCGCGGCCGCCTGGGGTGCCGAGGTCGAGGGCAGCGACGGCGGCGAGGATGCCGGCCCGGACGCCGCGCGCGTGCTCAATCAGGCCGAGATCGACAGCCTGCTCGGCTTCGACAGCGGCCCGTCCTCGGATGTCGAGCTCTCGGGTATCCAACGGATCATCTCCTCGGGCCTCGTCACGTACGAGCGTCTGCCGATGCTCGAGATCGTGTTCGACCGCCTGGTGCGGATCATGAGCACGTCCTTGCGCAACTTCACCTCCGACAACGTCGAGGTGTCGATCGACAACATCGTTTCGCTCCGGTTCGGCGACTACCTGAACTCGATCCCGCTGCCGGCGATGCTCGCGGTGTTCAAGGCCGAGGAGTGGGACAACTACGGGCTGATGGTGGTCGACTCGGCGATGATCTACTCGATCGTCGACGTGCTGCTCGGCGGACGGCGCGGCACCGCGCAGATGCGCATCGAGGGCCGCCCCTACACCACGATCGAGCGCACACTGGTCGAGCGGATGATCCATGTCGTGCTGGCCGACCTGTCCCAGGCCTTCGATCCGCTCTGCCCGGTGAACTTCCGCTTCGAGCGACTCGAGACCAACCCGCGCTTCGCGGTGGTCAGCCGTCTCTCGAACGCGGCGGTGCTGACCAAGCTCCGCGTCGAGATGGAGGACCGCGGCGGCCGGCTCGAGCTGCTGCTGCCCTACGCAACGCTCGAACCCGTGCGCGAGATGCTGCTGCAGCAGTTCATGGGCGAGAAGTTCGGTCGCGACAGCATCTGGGAGACCCACCTCGCCGAGGAGCTTTGGGAGACCGACGTCGAGCTGTCCGCCGTGATCGACGAGCAGTGGACCAAGCTCTCCGACGTCATGTCGTGGCGCGAGGGCAGCCGCATCGTGCTGAACGCGACCGCCGAGACGCCCGTCAGCCTGCGCTGCGGCGGCGTGCCGCTGTTCCAGGGACGGATGGGACGCCGCAGCGGCCGGATGGCCGTGCGGATCGAGCGTGACGTGCCGCGCCGGGAAGGGGAGCCCTGATGATCACGCTGCTGCAATGGGGCCTCGAGGCGCTGCTGCTGGTGCTGCTCGCCGCGACACTTCTCTACGCTGTCCGGCTCGAGCGGCGGCTCGGCGTGCTGCGTCGCGACAACGCAGCGCTCGAGGCCCTGGTCGCCGGCTTCAACGAGGCGACCGCGCGTGCCGAGGCCGCCACCGCGCGGCTGCGCGCCGCCGCCGAGGGCGCGGGTCATCAGGTGGCCGAGCAGACCGAGGCGGCCGAGCGGCTGAAGGGCGACCTCGTGTTCCTGATCGAGCGCGGCGAGGCGCTCGCCGACCGGCTCGACGTGCGGGTGCGCGAGGCGCGCGCGCTCGCCAATGCGCCCGAGCCGCGTGGGGCCGCGCGTGCCATGCCCGAGACGGCCGATGCGCCCAAGCTGCGCAGCCAGGCCGAGCGCGACCTGATGCAGGCCCTGAGGCTCGCCCGATGACCGTCAGACCCCCCCGCCGCGCCAGCGCGCGGCTGCTGCCCTTCGTGATCGTCACGCTTGCCGCATTGCTGACCGTGCGCATCGCCGCCCTGATGATCGGCATTCCGCTCGGCCCCGCGCCCGACAGCGCGGTCGGCCTGCCGATCGTTCCGGCCGCACTGGCCGCGCGCGGCGAAGACCAGGCACGTCCGCCCCGGCCCGCGGCACGCACGGAGGCGCCACCCGCTGCCGCACCGGCCCCGCCGGCCGAGAGCGTGCCGGCGCCGCGCTTCACCCAGCCGAGTGCGGCCGAGATCACGGTGCTCGAGGATCTGCGTGCGCGCCGGCTCGCGCTCGACGAGCGGGAGCGCACCATTGCCGAGCGCGAGGCCGTCGTGGTCGCCGCCGAGCGCCGGCTCGCCGAGCGGATCGAGGAACTCCAGCAGCTTCAGCAGCGGCTCGAGACGCTGGATCAGGCGGCGCGCGAACGCGAGGACGCCGGCTGGCGCGGCCTCGTGAAGATCTACGAGACCATGCGTCCACGCGATGCCGCGCGCATCTTCAACGAACTGGAAATGCCCGTGCTGATAGAGGTGGTCGAGCGCATGCGCGAGCGCAACGCCGCGCCGATCCTCGCCGGGATGAACCCCGACAAGGCGAAGGCACTGACGGCAGAACTCGCGCAGCGCCGCGCCCGCTCGCCCGAGGACGGCGGGGCGGGCGGCTGACCCAGGCAATCCGGCGGCTTACCGGTCGCCGTCAGTGAAGGAGCGTGGCTGCGTCAATGGACAAGAACATGAACATCCTCATCGTCGACGACTACAAGACGATGCTGCGGATCATCCGCAACCTCCTGCGCCAGCTCGAGTTCAACAACGTCGACGAGGCGACCGACGGCGCACAGGCGCTGACGATGCTGCGCAGCGGCAGCTACGGCCTGGTGATCTCGGATTGGAACATGCAGCCGATGACGGGTCTGCAGCTGCTCCAGGAAGTGCGCGCGGATGCCAAGCTGCGCAACCTGCCGTTCATCATGATCACGGCCGAGAGCAAGACCGAGAACGTGATCGCGGCGAAGCAGGCCGGCGTCTCGAACTACATCGTCAAGCCGTTCAACGCCGAGACGCTGAAGGAGAAGATCGAGAAGGTGCTCGTCCATGCCTGACGGCACCAACGGCCCAGGCCCCGCCGCCCTGGCGGAACGGCTCGCCGTGCTGCGCATGCGCCATCGCGACGCGACCACGCCCGAGGCGGTGGCCGAGATCGTCGAGCAGGTGCTCACGACGCTGCATGGCGACCTGACCGCGGGCGAGGCGACGCTGCTGGCCGAGGTCGAGCAGATCGGGCGGACGATCGCTGCGGCGAAACAGGAGATCGCCTCACTGCAGGTCGAGGACATCAACCGTGCCTTCATCCCGTCCGCCACCGACGAGCTCGATGCGATCGTCGAGGCGACGGCGCAGGCCACCAACGAGATCCTCGATTGCTGCGAGACGTTCGAGAAGGCGGCGGGCGAGATCGGCGGAGTCAGGGGCGAGGCGATCCAGGCAGCGGTCACGCGGATCTACGAGGCGTGCAGCTTTCAGGACATCACCGGCCAGCGGATCACCAAGGTCGTCCGCACCCTGAAGTCGATCGAGGACCGTATCGCCGCGATCGTGACGACGTTCTCCGACCGCGCGCCCGGCGCCGATGAAGCTGCGCCGCGCGGCACCATTGCCGACGCGCCCTCACTCCTGAACGGCCCGCAGCTTCCCGGCGCCGGCGTCGGCCAGGCCGAAATCGACCGTCTGCTCGCGAGTTTCGACTGATGCACGGATACCGGCTGCTTGCCCTTTCGCTCATCCTCGTCACCTCCACCGCGCTGGCGGACGAGCCGGTCGCGGTCCGCGCCGGCAGCCATCCCGGATTCGGACGGGTGGTGTTCGAGTGGCCGGCCGCGGTCGGCTACACCGTGGCGCGGGAGGGTGACAGGATCCTGCTGTCCTTCGAGCGCCCCGGCCGGTTCGCGACCGAGGGGGTGCGGCAGCGGCTGCCGCGGCAGATCACCGCGCTCGATCCCGCGGGGACGGCCGCCGCGATCGACGTCGCGCCCGGCGCATCGCTGCGCCACTACCGCCTTGGCACGCGCATCGTGCTCGACGTTTCGACAGGCGATCGGACACCGCGCCAGCCCCTGAGCGTGGCCGCTCCTGTCGTCGCGCCGCTGCCGCTGCCGCCTGTCCTTCCGCCCGTCGCGGGGCGGGTGGAGCCCGATCAGGCGGCGGCTCCTGCGCCGGCACCGCTGTCTCCTTCGCGGCTGCAGGATACGCCTGCCACGGCAACTCCGGTTTCTCCCTCCCCCCCAACGCGATCGGCCGATCCGGCACCGACCGTTCAAGCCGACGCGCGTGCCCCGGAGGCACCCGGCCGCGAGACCATCGCCGTGCCGCCAGCCGACGTTCCGGCGGCGATCCCGGCGGCGGCACCGGCGCCCGCGCCCACGGCCGCGGGGCCCGTGACCCTCACTGCGCGGGCGGTCCGCAACGCGCCGCACCCGTCCGTCGTGCTGCCGTTCGCGGAGACCACGGGGTTTGCGGTGCTGCGCCGCGGCGACTGGATCTGGGTGGTCGCCGACGAGGCCCGGCCGATCGACCTCCGGCCACTGCGCGCCGACCCGGTGTACGGCTCGGCCGAGGTGGCGGTCACGCCGACCGCGACCGTGATCCGGGTCAAGCTGCCGGGCGAGGCCGCGATCCGCCTCGCGCGCACCGAGCGCGGCGTTCGGCTTGAGTCCCTTCCCGACGGATTCCCGCCGGGCAACGCGCTTGCCGCCGCGGTGCGCGAGGAGAACGGGCGTGTCGGGCTCTCCGTCGCGGCGCCCGGAGCCGCCGCGGTCGTGCATCTCAGCGACCCGGATACTGGCGAGCGTCTGCTGATCGGCACGCTTGCCGACGGTGACGGCCGTGTGCCCGTGGGTCGCGCCTATCCCGAGTTCTCGCTGATGCCGACACAGCGGGGCGTAGCCGTGCTCGCCTGGTCCGAGCACATCACGCTGCGCCCTGCCGACAACGCCTTCGCGGTCGCCGCAGGCCAGACCATGCCGCGTGGGCTCGCGATCACGCCGGGCCAGCAGGGCGTCGACCTCTCGCTCGCAACCCGAGCGCCGACGCGCAGCTTCGACATCCCGGCGCTTTCCGAGCAGGCGCTCGCCGAGCGGCTGCGGCTGCTGCGCGCCGAGACGGCGGCCGCCCCGCCGCTCGCGCGTGCCCGGCCGCGCATGATGCTGGCCGAGACCATGCTGGCACTCGGCTTCGGCCCCGAGGCCTACGCCGTGCTGGCGCTTGCCGCGACCGAGGACCCCGTCGCCGCCGCGACGCCGCGCTGGGCGGCGCTCGCCGGTGCGGCCGCCCTGCTCGCCGGCCGGGTCGAGGAGGCGCGCGTACCGCTCTCGGACCCGCGCCTCGACGGTACCGATGAGATCACGCTCTGGCGCGCCTGGCTCGCTGATCAGACCGGCACGCCAACCTCCGTGACCGCGCCGCAGTTCGCCGCCTCGGCCCCATTGCTGCCGACCTATCCGCTACCGCTCGCACGCCGGATCGCCCCGGCCGCGGCCGAGGCGATGCTCGATGGCGGCGAGGTCGAGGTGGCCGACGCGCTGCTGGCCCGGCTCGGCGAGCTGCCCGAGCTCGCGCTCGCGCGGGCGATGCTGATCGAGGCGCGCGGGCGGATCGACGAGGCACTCGAGGCCTATGCGGCGCTCGACCGGTTGCGCGACCGTCGCCAGCGGGTGCGTGCGCTCGCGCGCGCGATCGAACTCGGCCTGCGCGAGGGCCGGCTCGGGTCGCCCGAGGCTGCGGCCCGGCTCGAGCCGCTGCTCTATGCCTGGCGCGGAGACGCGGCCGAGCGCGCGCTCCGGCTCCGCGCGGCCGAACTCCGCGCGCAGTCCGGCGACTGGTCTGGCGCGCTCGCGCTGCTGCGCGAGACTGCGTCGCTTTTCCCGGACCGCCCGGGCGACATCCGCGCGCGGCTCGGCGAGGCTTTCGCCGCGCTGTTCCGCGACGGCGCCGCCGACACGCTGCCGCCGGTCGAGGTGATCGCGCTGTTCGAGGAGAACGCGGATCTGCTGCCGCCGGGCCAGGCCGGCGACGAGATCGTCGCACGCTTCGCCGAGCGGCTGGTGGCGCTGGATCTGACCGCTCGCGCCGCGGTGACCCTGCAACGGCTGATGGACTCGCAGCCGGAGCGCGGCATCGACCGGGCGCGCACCGGACTGAGGCTGGCCCGGCTCAAACTCTCGGACGGCGATACGGCTGGCGCGCTCACCGTGCTGTCGGCGAGCGAGCCGCACCTGCCGCCGCCCGCGCTCGGGGCAGAGCGGCTGGTGCTGAAGGCGCGCGCCCTCGCGGCCGGGGGTGACGTGCCGGCCGCGCGGGCCCTGCTCGCGCGTGCGGACGACCCGCGCGTGCTGGACGCCCGCGCGGAGCTTGCGGCGCAGGTCGGCGACTGGGCGGACGCGGCCGCGGCGCTGAAGGTGTTCGCGCGGACCAGCCTGCCGCCACCCGGAGCGCCGCTCGATGCGGAGCAGCGTCGTGTGCTGCTGCGCCTCGCCGTCGCGGCCTCCCTCTCGGGCGATGCCGCGACGCTCGCCACGCTGGCAGGCGATCACGGTGCCGCGATGCAGACCGGACCGCTCTCAGAGCCGTTCCGGCTGCTGACCGGCGGGCCGGTGCGTGGCGCCTCCGATCTGCCGCGTGTCTCCGCCGAACTCCGCCTCGCGCGCGAGATGCCGCGCATCCTTGCCGTGCTTGCCACCAGCGCACCGCGCTGAGCCCGGCGCGGGGCGGGACCGCCCTATGCACCGGCAGGGACGATTAAGGCTTGCATCGCGGGGGAGGGTGCCTCAAATACCGCCGCCTTGACCGCGCCCGCTGGTCATCTGCTGGTTGGAAAGGGGTTCGCCATGAACGCTCTCACCCGACTGGGGATGGTCTCGGACTCTCCGAGCGAAGCCCAGACGATCGATCGCCCCGGCACCGAGTGCTCGGAGGACAGGAAGGACTATTTCGTCGAGCGGAACGGCGTCAGGTTCGCCGGCACGCATCTGCTCGTCGATCTGTGGGGAGCCTCGCAGCTCGACGACCCCGAGCATATTGACGCGGCGCTGCGCAAGGCCGCCGAGACAGCCGGCGCCACGATCCTGCACGGGCACTTCCACCACTTCACGCCGAACGGGGGCGTGTCCGGGGTGCTGGTGCTCGCGGAGAGCCACATCTCGATCCACACCTGGCCCGAGCGCGACTACGCCGCGATCGACATCTTCATGTGCGGCGCCTGCGATCCATACGATTCGATCCCGGCGCTCAAGCGTGCGTTCCGTCCGGAGCGCGTGCTGCTCGGCGAGCAGAAGCGCGGCATGGTGGGCTGAGGGGCCGGCGCCGGTCGGTCCTGCCTTCCGTCAGCGGGTATGCGTCTCGGGCGCGGCGTGCCGCACCCGAGACGCGCCGACGCGAGGACGATCATGAGCTCCGCTGAGATCTGGCTGAACGAGACGCTCTATCCGGCGTGGGGACAGCGCTTCCGTGTAGCGCGCGAACTCGCGCGCGTGCGCTCCGCGTTCCAGGACATCGCCATCGTCGAGACCGAGAGCCACGGCCGCGTCCTGGTGCTGGACGGCGTCATCCAGATCACCGAGGCTGACGAGTTCATCTACCAGGAGATGCTCGCGCACGTGCCGCTGATCGCGCATGGCGAAGCGCGCCGCGTCCTGATCATCGGCGCGGGCGACGGCGGGGTGCTGCGTCGAGTGCTTGCCCACCGCGCCGTCGAGCGTGCGGTGATGGTAGAGATCGACGGCGAGGTGATCCGGCTCTGCCGCGCGCACATGCCGGCGATCTCGGGCGATGCCTGGAGCGATCCGCGTGCCGAGGTGATCGTCGGCGACGGGATCGCTCATGTGCGCGAGGCGGCGGAGGCGAGCTACGACGTCATCATCGTCGACAGCACCGACCCGATCGGCGTCGGCAAGGTACTGTTCACCGATGCGTTCTACGTCAACTGCGCGCGCATCCTGACGCCACGCGGGGTGATCGTGAACCAGTGCGGCGTGCCGTTCATGCAGGGCGACGAGCTGCGCGACACGAGCCTGCGCCGGCGCAAGGTGTTCGCCGACGTGCACGCCTATGTCGCCGCCGTGCCGACCTATGTCGGCGGCTTCATGACGCTCGGCTGGGCTGCGA
>NZ_JBHYDW010000136.1:0-11844 GCF_051860475.1 Elioraea sp.
GACCGCGCCCATGTTGGCCTCGACGCAGATCCGCCCCGCGACCGCGCAGCGTTTCGCCATCGCCTCGATCAGCAGCACCGCGTCCATGTAGGTGGCGCCCTGCCCGCCATAGGCGCGCGGGATCGTCATGCCGAGGAAGCCGGCCGCCTTCAGATCGGCAACATGCTCCCACGGATAGTCCTCGGTCCGGTCGATCGCGGCCGCACGCGGCGCGATCCGCTCATCCGCCAACCGCGCGGCGCGCTCGAACAGGGCGGTCTCGGCCTCGGTCAGTCCGTGCATGAGCATCCTCCGTCTCGGCCAAATCTAGCGCGGCGCTCAGCCGGCGGCGAGGCGGCGCTCGATCGCCGCGACCGTCGCGGCGGCGAGCCCGGTGCGCCGCGCGAGCTCGGCAAGCCAGGCGCGCTCAGGCTCGGTGGCCGCACCGACCGCGATCGTGCAGGCGGCATAGACCTGCGCGGCCAGCACCGGATCGGTGATCTCGGCCGCGAGCGTGTCGAGCGAGGCGGGGGCTGCGAACTCCTTCAGCACCAGCTCGCGCGCCTCATCGTCCAGCCCCGCCTGGTCGAGCTGGCCCGCGATCGCGGCCCGCTCCTCGGCATCGATCACGCCGTCGGCGCGGGCGGCGGCGATCATGGCGCGGATGATCAGCAGCGCCTCGCGATCTTCGGCGCCGACCGGCTCGGCCGGCGCCGGCGGTGGCGCGGCCGGCGTGGCGGTTCCCCAGGGGCTCGGCTTGGCGATCACTGGATATGGCACCGGTACCGGACCGCCGCTCGGGGGAGCGGTGGGCCTGCGCGGCGCGGGAGCGCGGGGCGCGGGCGCGCTGGTCTGCGCCAGCGCCTCGGCGGCGAGGCGGGCAAGCGCGGCGAGCGCCGAGTCCGTCCGGCGCGATCCGCCGATCCGCACATCGATCAGTGGCGCGGGTTTGGCCGCGCGTTTCGGCGCGGGCTTGGCGGTGCGTTTCGGCGCGGGCTTGGCGGTGCGTTTCGGCGCGGCCTTGGTCGCCGCGCGGGTGGCGCGGCGCGGCTGGCGGGGTGGGGCGAGCACCCCGCCAAGCAGCGCACCCAGCAATCGCCTGGCATCCATGCTCACCCTCCCTCGCAGATCACGTCCTTATGAGCGACCGCGCAGCCTCGTGCCAAGCGGCAGCACGCGGCGAAGCCAGAGCCGACAGGGTTCGCGTGTGCGGGGGGTTTAAGGGTTCATTCAGCCGCATCGGGTCTTCTGTGCGCGAGGTGCGACCCGCATGAACGTCTCTGCCGCCGCCAGGCCCGTCATCGGGTCCCACGACGCTCCATCCGCTCCGCTGCGGCTGGACACGCGCGAACGTCTGCTCGCGTTCGCTTTCGCCGCCGCCGACCTGCTGGTCGAGGTGGACGAGGGCGGGACGATCACGTTCGCCGCGGGTGCCTTTCCCTCGCGTTTCGGCCATGCGCCGTCCGAGGCGGTCGGCCTGCCGGTCGAGCGGCTGATCGCGCCCGAGGACCGGGCGGCAATGCAGGCAGGGCTCGCGCATCTGGCGCTGCGCGGCCGGCTGAGGCCGGTCGCCCTGCGACTTGCGGACCGTGACCGCAGCGCCTGCGCCTTCGCCGGCCTCGCGACGGGCAGCGAGGGGCTGCGCTACTGCCTGACCTTCGGCCCCATGCCCGCTCCGCTGCCCGAGACCGGCCGACGCGTGACCGACTCCGAGAGCTTCGGCCGGGTGGCCGAGGCACGCCTGCGCGATGCCGCCACGGGGGGCGCGCCGGCCCGGCTTGCGCTGCTGGAGGTCGAGGGGCTGGCCGAGGTCTCGGTGATGCTGGGGCGCGAATCGCGCGAGGCGCTGCTCGACCGGATCAGCACCACGATCGCCAATGCCGCGCCCGCCGGCACCCAGTCCGAGCTTGGCGCCGGCCGCTGGGCGCTGGTGCACGGCGGCGAGGCGAATGTCGAGGCGGTCTGCCGCGCGGTCGAGAACCTGCTCCGCGAGCGCGCGCCAGCGACCTCCGCGCCGCGTGTGCACGGCACCGAGCTGCGCCTGGCCGCGCCCGGGTTCAGCACCGTCCAGCAGGTGCGCGCGCTGAGATTGGCGCTCGACCGCTTCGCCGCCGGGGGCCGGGCAGGGCTTGCCGCCGCGGGGCTGTCGAAGGGGATCGCGGGCTTCCTCACCACCCTGGCCGCCCAGGCGGAGTCGCTGCGCGGGCGGCTGAAGCGGCGCGGCTTCCGCCTCGCGTTCCAGCCGATCGTCACGATCGCGGACCGACGCCCGCACCATTTCGAGGCGCTGATCCGCCCGCACGGCGCGACCGACGCGAACGAGACGCCACAGTCCTTCGTCACCCTGATCGAGGCGGCGGGGCTGTCGGCCGAGCTCGACCTCGCGGTGACCTCGGTGGCCACGGACTCGGTGCTGGCGACCAAGGCCTCTACGGTTGCGGTGAACGTCTCGGCGATGTCGCTCGAGGATGCGGCGTTCCGCGCCTCGCTCGAACAGACGCTCGATGCGGCACCGGAACTGAAGGGACGGCTGCTATTCGAGGTCACGGAGACCGCCGAGGTCGTGGACGTGGCGACAGCGCGCGCAACGATCGACGCGCTGCGCGCGCGCGGCTACGGCGTGTGCATCGACGATTTCGGCGCCGGTGCCGCCTCGCTGCGCTATCTCAAGCTGTTCGAGGTCGATTTCGTCAAGATCGACGGGGCGTATGTGCGCGGCGCCGAGACCAGCGACCGCGACCGCGAGCTGCTCGGCCAGATGGTCGATCTCTGCCGCGCCGTCGAGGCGCGCGTGATCGCCGAGCAGATCGAGACCGAGGCGCAGGCGAGCATGGTCTCGGGCCTCGGCATTGAGCTCGCCCAAGGCCACCTGTTCGGCAAACCGGGCCACTTGCCAGGACTTGTCGGGCGCTGACGCGCCGCGCGCCCGTTCCGATGCGGCAGGCCTGAGCCGCCCTGGACTCGCTCTCCCCTCTCCGGTTCACTCGCGGTGCGAGCGGGCAGGGAGGGCGTGGATGTCGGGCTATTCGCCGCGCAGGTTCAAGGCGCTGACGTTCCACGACGCGGCACCGCGCTTCGCTGGCGGCGCCGACAGCCCGCGCGCCTATCTTGAGCGCTGCCTCGAGACGATCGCCGAACGCGAGCCGGTGGTGCAGGCCTGGGTGGTGCTGAACGAGGCGGGAGCGCGCGCCGCCGCCGATGCCTCGACCGAGCGCTGGCGCGCGGGCCGTCCGCTCTCGCCGATCGACGGCATGCCGATCGGCATCAAGGACCTGCTCGAGACGCGCGACATGCCGACCGAGATGGGCTGCGCCGCGTTCCGCGGCAATTTCCCCAAGCGCGACAACGCGGCGGTGTGGGCGCTGCGCGAGGCCGGCGCGGTGATCCTCGGCAAGACCGTGACGACCGAGCTCGGCGCCTCGCATCCCGGGCCCACCACCAACCCCTTCGATTCCGCGCGCACGCCGGGCGGCTCGTCCTCCGGCTCGGCTGCGGCGGTGGCGGCGCGCATGGTGCCGGTGGCGATCGGCAGCCAGGTCGGCGGTTCGATCATCCGGCCCGCGAGCTATTGCGGCAATGTCGCGCTGAAGCCGACCCAGGGCGCGATCAACCGCGGTGAGCGCCAGGCGACCAGCATGAGCACGCACGGCCCACATGCCGGTTCGATCGAGGACATGTGGCTGGTGGCGATCGAGATCGCGCGCCGCGCCGGCGGCGATCCGGGCCGGCTCGCGCTCACGGGCCCCGATGCGCCGCCGCGTGCGCGCCGGCCGGAGCGGCTGATCGTGATGGAGACCGAGGCCTGGCGGAAGCTCGACGACGCTGCGCGCAGCGCGTTCGAGACGGTGGCGGAGCGGCTGCGCGCGGCTGGCGTGACGGTGCTGCGTCGCGGCGATCATCCCTGGATCGAGGCGTTCGAGCGCGCGATCGGCGACATGCTGGCGATGACGACGGCGATCACCAACTGGGAGAATCACTGGCTGCTGCGCAACCTGGTGGCGCAGAACCCGGAGAGCGTGAGCGCGCGCAGCCGGGCGCGGCTTGCGCAGGCGGAGCGGATGACGCCGCAGGACTACATGCTGCGGCTGATGGAGCGCGAGGAGGCGCGGCTTCGGTTCGCCGCGCTCGCCCCGCTGGCGGATGCGGTGATCTCGGTTGCCTCGCCCGGCCCGGCGCCGCTGTGGTCGGGCGACGTGCCGGGTCAGCCGCTCGCGCCGCGCCCGACCGGCGATGCTGTGTTCAACACGCCGAGTTCCGGCCTCGGCGCGCCGGTTGTCACGGTGCCGTTGACGGCGGTCGGCGGCATGCCGATGGGCATCCAGGTGATGGCGCAGCCGCACGCGGATGCGCAGGCCACCGCGATCGCGCGCTGGATGCTCGAGGCGATCGAGCCTGTCGAAGCCTGAGGTCATGGGTTCCAAGGGCCAATGGCCCTTGGCGGGGGTGAAGGGGGCAGAGCCCCCCTCGCACCGGGCGGAAACCGACGCGACGCTTGCGACCCCTCCCTCGCCACGATAGCGTGATTCCTACCAAACCGTGAGGTGGAGGCGGTCGGGAGCTCGCCCCCCTCGCACGGCCCGAAGTGGCCGGACAACGAAACAGGGACGTGCAGAGGAGACAGGGACGTGACCTACAAGAACGCGCTGCTTGCGGCCGGGACGGCCGTTGCGCTGGTGTTCGGTGCGACCGCCGCGATCGCGGGCAAGCAGAATGACAGGCTGGTGTTCCTGGCGGAGCGCGAGCCGCCGAGCTTCGACTTCTTCATGCAGTCGAACCGCGAGGGCGTGATCCTCAACCGGCACATCTGGGACGGGCTGGTGCGCGCCAATCCGACCACGGGCGAAGTCACGATGGGACTGGCCGAGTCGGTGCGCTACATCGACGCGACCACGATCCATGTGACGCTGCGCCAGGGCGTGAAGTTCCACAACGGCGATCCGATGACCGCCGAGGACGTCGCCTACACCTTCGCCTTCAACAACAACCCCGCGAACCGCACCGTCGGGCGCAGCCGCACCGACTGGGTGGAGCGGGTCGAGGTGATCGGGCCCTACGAACTGAAGCTGCATCTGCCGCGTCCCTTCCCGGCGGCGATGGAGTTCCTCAGTTCGAACGTGCCGATCTATCCGAAGGCGTATCATGAGCGCCTCGGCCCGGACGGGTTCTCCAAGGCGCCGGTCGGCACCGGACGGTATCGGGTCGAGCGCACCGAGATCGGCCGCGAGATCGGGCTCATCCGCAACGCCGACTACTGGGAGGGCGCGGACAAGGCCGGGCACATCAACCGCATCGTCATGCGCTTCGTGCCGGAGCGGAACACCCAGATCGCCGAACTGCTGGCCGGCAACGCGCATCTGATCTGGCAGGTGCCGGTGGCGCAGGCGCGCCGCCTCGATGGGCGCCGCGGGCTCCGCGTCGTGGTCGGCGACACGATGCGCTACGGCTATCTCCAGTTCGAGTCAGGGCTGCGGCCGAATGCCCGGCCCTCGCCGGTGCATGACCGCCGCGTGCGCCAGGCGATCGCGCATGCGGTCGATCGCGAGGCGATCGTGAGGAACATCATGGGCGGCGGGTCGGTGCTGCATCTGCCGTGCTACCCGTCGCAGTTCGGCTGCGAGGCGAAGGATGCGCCCACCTACGCCTTCGATCCGGCGAAGGCGAAGCAGCTCCTCGCCGAGGCCGGCTATCCGAACGGCTTCGAGATCGACTTCTACGGCTACCGCGACCGGCCGGTGGCCGAGGCGGTGCTCGGCTATCTGGCCAATGTCGGCATCACCGGGCGGCTGCAGTGGCTGCAGTACTCGGCACTGCGCGACCGCGTGCGCCAGGGCGAGATCGCGTTCAACTTCATGGCCTGGGGCTCGGGCTCGGTGAACGACGCCTCGGCGTCGGTGAGCTACTTCTTCAAGGGCGGGCCGGACGACACCACGCTCGATCCGCAGGTGGTCCAGGCGCTGACCGAGGCCGACTCCTCGGTCGATCCCGAGGTACGGCAGAGGGCCTATTCCAAGGCGCTCACCCGCATCATGCAGGAGGTGTACTGGGTGCCGATGATGTCCTACGCGTACTACTACGCGATGGCGGCCGATCTCGACTTCGAGCCGACGCCGGACGAGCTGACGCATCTCTATACCGCGCGCTGGCGGTGACCGACGCGGATCGTGACAGGATGTGAGCCGCCTCCTGCCGGCAGGGGAGCGTTCCCCGCCGGCAGGATGCGGTCGCACCGCTCGGGTTCCCGCTGATGCTGCGATTCACCCTGCGACGCTTCAT
The DNA here is from genome assembly GCF_051860475.1 of Elioraea sp. Lineage (NCBI taxonomy): Bacteria > Pseudomonadati > Pseudomonadota > Alphaproteobacteria > Acetobacterales > Elioraeaceae > Elioraea > Elioraea sp. The sequence goes on from NZ_JBHYDW010000136.1 coordinate 6,253, forward strand.
CGTCGCCGCGCTGGTGGCATTCCTGGTCTCGCTCGTCGCGTTCACGACGCTGCGCATGACGGGCGACCTCGCGATCTCGCTCGCCGGCGCCGATGCCACGCCCGAGGACATCGCGACGCTCCGCCAGGCCTATGGGCTCGACCGGCCGCTCCTGCTGCAATACGCCGACTGGCTCGCCGGCGCGCTCGCGGGTGATTTCGGCCGCTCCTACTACTTCCCCTCCTCGGTCTGGGGCCTCATCGCCAACGCGCTGCCGGTGACGCTGACGCTCGCCACGCTCGGGCTCGCGATCTGCCTCGCGATCGGCATCCCGCTCGGCGTGGTCGCCGCGCTGCGGCCTGGTTCCTGGATCGATCGCTTCGCCATGACGACCGCGGTGATCGGCCAGGCGATCCCGAACTTCTGGTTCGGGCTGATGCTGATCGTGCTGTTCGGGCTGATGATCCCGATCCTGCCGATCAGCGGTGACGCGACCTGGGCGCATTTCGTGCTGCCGTCCTTCGTGCTCGGCTGGTCCTCGGCGCCGGCGGTGATGCGGCTGACGCGCTCGGGCATGCTGGAGGTGCTGTCCTCCGACTACATCCGCACGGCCTATGCGAAGGGGCTCGCGCCGCTGCGCGTGCTGTTCAAGCACGCGCTGCGCAACGCGGTGATCCCGGTGGTGGCGCTGGCGTCGGTGCAGTTCGGCAACATGCTCACCGGCTCGGTGGTCACCGAGACGGTGTTCGCGATGAACGGCGTGGGCTATCTCGCCTGGATCTCGATCAGCCGGCAGGACTTCCCGGTGGTGCAGGCGATCCTGCTGATGGGGGCGATGTTCTACGTCTGGCTCACCTTCGCCGCCGACCTGATCAACGCCTGGCTCGATCCGCGCATCCGGGTGGGTTGAGGAAGCCGCGATGGCCGCGCACAGCACCTCAGGCGCCGCGCCGCTGACATCGGGCCCCGTCCCGATCGTGCCGACCGACGATCCGCGACTCGATCCGGCGCGTGTGCTGGCGCGAGGCCCGGGCGCGCATGCGATGCGGCGGATCCTTGGCCATGGCGGCTTCATGCTCGCCGGCATCATCTTCGGCCTGATCGTGCTGATGGCGGTGTTCGCGCCGGTGCTGGCGCCGCACGACCCCTACATCCAGGATATCGGCAACCGCCTGATCCCGCCCGTGTGGCACGACGAGGGCAGCTGGACCAACCCGTTCGGCACCGACGCGATGGGGCGCGACTATCTCTCGCGCGTCATCTACGGCGCGCGCATCTCGCTCATCATCGGCGTCGCCACCGCGATCATCTCCGGCATCATCGGCTCCGCGCTCGGCATCACGGCGGGGTATTTCGGCGGCCGGATCGACATGGTGATCTCGCTGATCATCACCACGCGGCTGAGCCTGCCGGTGATCCTGGTTGCGCTCGCGGTGGTGGCGATCATCGGCGCGAGCCTGCACATCGTGATCGCCGTGCTGGGCCTTCTGCTGTGGGACCGGTTCGCGGTGGTGATGCGCAGTGCGACCATGCAGGCGCGCTCGCTCGACTACGTGGCGGCTGCGAGCGCGATCGGCGCCTCGACCCCGCGGATCATCGTCTCCGAGATCCTGCCCAACATCATGAACAACCTGATCGTGGTCGCGACCTTCGAGGTCGCCAACGCGATCCTGCTGGAAGCCGCGCTCTCCTTCCTCGGCCTCGGCGTGCAGCCGCCCACCCCCTCCTGGGGCCTGATGATCGCCGAGGGGCGCGACTATCTGCTGTTCGACCCGTGGGTGATCGTCATCCCCGGCATCGCGCTGTCGCTGCTGGTGCTGTCGGTGAACATGCTGGGCGACGGCCTGCGCGACATCACCGCGCCGGAGAACTGCAATTGAGCCGGCTGCTGGAAGTCGAGGACCTGACGGTCGACATCCCGCTCGGCGAAGGCGTGCTGCATCCCGTGCGCGGCATCTCGTTCGGGGTGGATCAGGGCGAGACGCTCTGCATCGTCGGCGAGTCCGGTTGCGGCAAGTCGCTCACCTCGCTCGCGGTGATGGGGCTGCTGCCGAGCCGCGCGATCCGCACCGCGCGGCGGCTGACGCTGGGCGACACCGACCTGCTCACCGCGTCGCCGCGGCTGATGGCGGACATCCGCGGCAACCGGATGGCGATGATCTTCCAGGAGCCGATGACGAGCCTCAATCCGGCGTACACGATCGGCAACCAGCTCGAGGAGGCGCTGCTCCAGCATCGCCCGGTGCCGCGCCAGGCGGCGCGCGAGCGCGCGGTGTATCTGCTCGAGAAGGTCGGCATCACGGCCGCCGCCTCGCGGCTCGGGCAGTATCCGCACCAGCTCTCGGGGGGCCTGCGCCAGCGCGTGATGATCGCGATGGCGCTGATGTGCGGCCCCGAGCTGATCATCGCCGACGAGCCCACCACCGCGCTCGACGTCACGATCCAGGCGCAGATCCTGCACCTGCTCGCGGATCTCCAGAAGGAGTTCCGCATGGGCATGATCCTGATCACGCACGATCTCGGCATCGTCGCGCGCGTGGCGCACCGGGTCTCGGTGATGTATGCGGGTCAGTTCGTTGAGCAGGGCAGCGTGCGCGAGATCTTCCGCAACCCGCTGCATCCCTACACCCGCGGCCTGCTCGACTGCATTCCCGTGCCGGGCAAGACCCCGCGTGGCAGCCATCTCGGCTCGATCCCCGGGATGGTGCCGTCGCTGGTGGGCGACCTGCACGGGTGCAGCTTCCGCGCGCGCTGCGGGTTCGCGCGCGCCAGCTGCGAGGCCGACATCGCGCTCAGGCCCCTGGGCGTGGAGCGCGCCTATCGCTGCATCCTCTCGCCCGAGGAGTCCGCGCGCGCCGCCGTGGCGGAGGCGGCCTCGTGAGTACCGCGCTGCTCGGTATGCGCGATGCCACCCGCCTGTTCACCGTGGGCGGCGGCATGCTGCAGCCGCGCCGGACCCTGCACGCGGTCAACGGGGTGACGCTCAGCCTGCACAAGGGGGAGGTGCTGGGCATCGTCGGCGAGTCCGGCTGCGGCAAGAGCACGCTCGCGCGCATGCTGCTTGGCCTGCTCGAACCCTCGGGCGGCGAGATCCTGTTCGACGGCAAGCCGCTCTACCAGATGGACCGGCTGGCACGCGCACGGCGCATCCAGCCGGTGTTCCAGGACCCCTACTCCTCGCTCAACCCGCGCAAGACCATCGCCGACATCATCAGCCTGCCGTTGCGCGTGCACGGCATCGGCACGGCGGAGGAGCGGACGGAGCGGCTCGCGCGGATCATGGAGAAGGTCGGGCTGTCGCCCGCCTACCTCGGCAACTATCCGAGCCAGCTCTCCGGCGGGCAGCGCCAGCGCGTGGCGATCGCGCGCGCGCTGATCATGCAGCCCGAGATCGTGATCTGCGACGAGCCGACCTCGGCGCTCGACGTCTCGGTGCAGTCGCAGATCCTCAACCTGCTGATCGACCTGCGCCAGGATTTCGGGCTGACCTACATCCTGATCAGCCACAACCTCGCGGTGGTCGAGCATATCGCGACGCGCGTGGCGGTGATGTATCTGGGACGGATCGTCGAGGAGGCCGACACCGAGACGCTGTTCCGCGATCCGCGCCACCCCTACACGCGCGCGCTGCTCGACTCCGTGCTGACACCGGAGCCGGAGCTTGGCGTGCCGGACGCGCAGCTCGGCATCGCGTTCCCGAACCCGCTGGAGCCGCCCTCGGGCTGCACCTTCCATCCGCGCTGCGTGCACGCGATGGACCAGTGCAGTCGCGTCGCACCGTGGCCGATTCCGCGCGAGGGCGGCGGCCACGTCGAGTGCCATCTCTACGATCCGGCGACCGTCCGCGAGGCGGCAGCGTAGCCGCGACCCGACCTCGTCGCTCTCGGATCGCAAGCAAACCGGCATTTCCTGACGAGACAGCAGGCGAGTGCCCGTCGCCGGCCCGGACGCAGCGATCCGGCAGATGACGAGACGCCATGGCCGACTCTCCCGCGCGCGACCGTCGTCAGCCGAGCCGGACCCCAGGAGGCACGGTCTAGACGCGCACGAGCGGCTTGTACTTGATCCGGTGCGGGTCAGTCGCGTGCTCGCCGAGGCGGCGCCGCTTGTCCTCCTCGTAGGCCTCGAAGTTGCCCTCGAACCACTCGACATGGCTGTCGCCCTCGAAGGCGAGGATGTGGGTGCAGAGCCGGTCGAGGAACCAGCGGTCGTGGCTGATCACCACCGCACAACCGGCGAAGTCCATCAGCGCCTCCTCGAGTGCCCGCAGCGTATCGACGTCGAGGTCGTTGGTCGGCTCGTCGAGCAGCAGCACGTTCGCCTCTGACTTCAGCATCTTCGCCAGGTGCACCCGGTTGCGCTCGCCGCCCGAGAGGATGCCGACCTTCTTCTGCTGGTCCGGCCCCTTGAAGTTGAACGCGCCGACGTAAGCGCGCGAGGGCACCTGGCGCTTGCCGAGATAGATCACGTCGGTGCCGCCGGAGATCTCCTCCCACACCGTCTTGTTCGCATCGAGCGCGTCGCGCGACTGGTCGACATAGCCGAGCTTCACCGTCTCGCCGATCTTGAGCGAGCCTGAATCCGGCGTCTCCTGGCCGATGATCATGCGGAACAGCGTCGTCTTGCCGGCACCGTTCGGGCCGATCACGCCGACGATGCCGCCTGGCGGCAGCTTGAAGGAGAGATCGTCGATCAGCAGCTGATCGCCGAACCCCTTCGAGAGATGCTCGGCCTCGATCACCGTGCCGCCGAGGCGGGGGCCAGACGGGATGACGATCTCGGCCACCCCGGCGACCTTCTCGTTCGAGGCCGCGAGCATCTCCTCGTAGCGCTGGATGCGCGCCTTGTTCTTCGCCTGGCGCGCGCGCGCGGACTGGCCGATCCACTCCTTCTCGGCGGCGAGCGCGCGCATCCGCGCGGTCTCCTCCTTCTCCTCCTGCTCCAGCCGCTTGCGCTTCTGGTCGAGCCACGCGGAGTAGTTGCCCTCGTACGGATAGCCGCGGCCACGCTCGATCTCGAGGATCCAGCCGGTGACGTTGTCGAGGAAGTAGCGGTCGTGGGTGACGATCATCACCGTGCCGGGATAGGTCCGCAGCGTCGTCTCGAGCCAGGCCACACTCTCGGCGTCGAGGTGGTTGGTCGGCTCGTCGAGCAGGAGGAGGTCGGGCTTCTCGAGCAGCAGCTTGCAGAGGGCGACGCGCCGCTTCTCGCCGCCCGAGAGATGCGTGACCGCGCTGTCGGCCGGCGGGCAGCGCAGCGCATCGAGCGCGATCTCGATCTGCCGGTCGATCTCCCAGCCATTCGCGGCGTCGATCACCTCCTGGAGTGTCGCCTGCTCGGCGAGCAGGGCGTTCATCTGCTCATCATCCATCGGCTCGGCGAAGGCGTTGGAGATCTCGTTGAACCGGTCGAGTGCCGCGACGACCTCGCCGAGCGCATCGCGCACGTTCTCGCCGACCGTCTTGGTGGGGTCGAGCTGGGGCTCCTGCGGCAGGTAGCCGACGCGCACGCCCTCGGCCGCCCAGGCCTCGCCGCCGAAATCCTTCTCGAGCCCGGCCATGATCCTGAGCAGGGTGGACTTGCCGGCGCCGTTGACGCCGAGCACGCCGATCT
>NZ_JBHYDW010000137.1:0-11839 GCF_051860475.1 Elioraea sp.
ATCGACCAGCCCTGGCGCATCACGTCCATCGGCCTCCGCGACTGGGCGCATCGGTTCTGATCAGTGGGAGTTGGTATTACCGACGTTGCGCAGCACACGGCGGCACTGGTCCGGCGAGAGCACCTGGAGCAGGTTGCGCAGCACGGCGACGTCATGGCTGCCCCTGGGCGGCACCTCGGTCACGTCGGTGTCGAGCACCCGAATCCGCTCCCCAAACGCGGACTCGGCGACGAAGCTCCGGGCGATGGCGGTGACCCTCGGCAGCTCGACGACAGTGGCCGCGAGGCCGGCGCAGACCTCGCAGGCGCCAATCGCGAGCCCGCCCGAGCCGCCTCCGACATCGAGCAGGCGCCGGAAGCGCGCGAAGTCCTCGCTGTGCGCGAGCTGTCGTCCGGTCGCCAGCGCCCCGGCGTGCTGGCCGCGGAAGTACGCGCCGAGCTCGTCATCGGACATCGCCTCGAAGTCATGCTTCGCCTGCGGCGCGTCGGCGCGGATCGAGCGTGCGGTGCCGAGCGCCGCGTTCCAGAGGTCCGCATAGGCTTCGTGCGCGCTTCCCATATACGTCGGGCGCCCGCGCACCAGGTAGAGATCCGCCTCCGGGGTGTTGGCGAAGCGCCCGCCCTCGACCGTGAGCAGTTCCGCGTGCACGAGCGCGTAGAGCAGCGGCTCAAGCCTGTCGGCGCCCACGCCGATCGCCCGCGCGATTTCCACGCCCCGGAGCGGCCCGTCCTGGAGGGGCGTGAATACGTCGAGCTGCATGCCGGCGAGCATCGCCATCGACGGATATGCCCCGTACGCCAGCCGGGTGATCGTCGTCGGCCTGATCTGCGGAATGGCCATCGCGGCCTCCAGCGGCACAGGAGCGATAGGATATTCATTCCGGCCAAGTCACGTCAAGCGGCAGGCGCGGTCCGCGCCTCCCGCCGGAACGGGGACGCGCGCTACAGCGCCCCGCCCCTGCGCCCCGCCATCGCGCCGAGCCGGAGCCGCAGCGCGTTCAGCTTGATGAAGCCCTTGGCATCGATCTGGTCGTAGGCGCCCTGGTCGTCCTCGAAAGTGACGTACTTCATCGAGTACAGGCTGTGCGGGCTCTCGCGGCCCGAGACCATCACGTTGCCCTTGTAGAGCTTCAGCTTCACCCGGCCGGTGACGTGCTCCTGGCTCGCATCGATCGCGGCCTGGAGCATCCGCCGCTCGGGCGCGAACCAGAAGCCGTAATAGATCAGCTCGGCGTAGCGCGGCATGAGCTGATCCTTGAGATGCGCGACCTCGCGGTCGAGCGTGATGCTCTCGATCGCGCGATGGGCGGCGAGCAGGATGGTGCCGCCCGGGGTCTCATAGACGCCGCGCGACTTCATGCCGACGAAACGGTTCTCCACAAGGTCAAGGCGGCCGATCCCGTTTTCCTTCCCCAGCGCATTCAGCCGCGTCAGCAGCGTCGCCGGCGAAAGTGTCTCGCCGTTCAGCGCCACCGCGTCGCCCTTCTCGAAATCGATCGCGATCTCGGTCACGCGGTCGGGCGCGGCCATCGGGCTGATGGTGCGCTGATAGACGATCTCGTCCGCCTCCACCCCCGGCTCCTCGAGGATCTTCCCCTCGGACGACGAGTGCAGCAGGTTCGCGTCCACGCTGAACGGCGCCTCGCCCCGCTTGTCCTTGGCGATCGGGATCTGGTGCTTCTCCGCGAAGTCGAGCAGCGCGGTGCGCGAGGTGAGCGCCCACTCCCGCCACGGCGCGATCACCGTCACATCCGGCTTCAGCGCGTAGTAGGAGAGCTCGAAGCGCACCTGGTCGTTGCCCTTGCCGGTCGCGCCATGGGCGACGGCGTCCGCGCCCGTCATCTCGGCGATCTCGATCTGGCGCTTGGCGATCAAGGGCCGCGCGATCGAGGTGCCGAGCAGGTACTGCCCCTCGTAGAGCGCGTTGGCGCGGAACATCGGGAAGACGAAGTCGCGCACGAACTCCTCGCGCAGATCGTCGATGAAGATGTTCGCGTCCTTGATGCCGAGCAGGCGGGCCTTGTCGCGCGCGGGGCCGAGTTCCTCACCCTGGCCGAGATCGGCGGTGAAGGTCACGACCTCGCAGCCATAGGTCGTCTGCAGCCACTTGAGGATCACGGAGGTGTCGAGCCCGCCCGAATAGGCAAGCACGACCTTCTTGACGCTCTTTGTCATGGACAGGGCCCGAGCAAGGAGGAAACGGCGGCCCCTCTAGCCCGGCAGGGGGGTGTCGGCAAGACTGTGGCCGATGAGGCGGCTGTGGCTCTGCATGCTCTGGCTGGTACTTGCGGCAGGCTGTACGCCAGCGACCCCGCCCGAGGGCATCGGCGGGATCGGTTGGTCCTTCACGCCGGCGCAGGACCACGGCCGCCGCGGCCCCGCGGCGTCGGCGGGGGTGATCGTATTCGCGCATGGCCGCGGTGGCAATTTCGAGGACTATCGCGGGCTCGCGCCGCAGCCCTGGGTGGACCGCTTCGCCGCGGCCGGGTTCGACGTGCTGCTGTTTGATCGCCATCCGGTCAGCGACGATGCCAATCGTGCGGCCACGTGGCTGCGCGCGGGGCTCGCGGCACTGCGCGGACAGGGTTACCGGCGGATCGTCGTCGCCGGGCACTCGCGCGGCGGCTGGACCGCGCTCGCGGCGCTGGAACAGGCCGGGCTCGCAGATGTCGTGATCGCGATCGCGGCGGCCGCGCACGGGCGGGGCGGCAGCATGAACCTCGCGGCCCAGTACGACCAGCTTCGCGCGATGGTCGCGCGCATCCCGCCGAGCGCGGCGCGTGTGGCCTTCGTGCAGTTTGCCGGCGATCCGTTCGTGCTCGATCCCGAGGGGCGGGCGCGGCTGATGCGCGAGCGGCTGGCCCCGCGGCTCGGTGCGGTGCTGCTGGTCGACCGGCCGGGCGGCATCGCCGGCCACGCCGCCGGCTACGGCGAGACCTTCGCCGCGCGCTTCGGCCCCTGCCTCGTCGCCTTCGCAACCGCGGCCGAGCCGCCGCGGTCCTGCTGATCAGCCGGGAGCGGCGTCGACGGTACCGTAGGTCCCGGGGTCGAGGGTCGCCCAGAGCGCGCCGGTGATCCCCGCGACGAAGGCGCGGTGCGCGGCAAGCTCGGCCTCGCTCGGCACGATCGGGCGCGGCGTGCGCGCGACCGGCACGCCCTGGACGCTGCCACGCACAGCGGCGCGCGCCGCAGGTCCAAGCCCGAGCCCGGGCTGCCGGCCGCCCAGCAGTTCGAGATAGACCTCGGCCAGAAGCTGGCAGTCGAGCAGCGCGTTGTGGCTGGTGCGCATCGAGTTGTCGATGCCGAAGCGGCGGCAGAGCGCATCGAGGCTGGCGGGCAGCCCGGGATGGCGCCTGCGCGCCAGGGCGACCGTGTCGATCGCGCGCGTGGCATCGATCGGCGGCAGGTCGAGGCGGGCGAGCTCGGCGTTGATGAAGCCGAGATCGAAGGGCGCGTTGTGCGCGACGATCGGATCCGCACCGAGGAACGCCAGCAGCTCGTCGGCGATCTCGCCGAAGCCGGGCTTGCCGATCAGGCTCGCCCGCGTGATGCCATGGATGCGTTCCGCCTCCGGGTCGATGTCGCGGCCCGGATCGACCAGGCGGTGCAGCACGCGCCCGGTGGGGACGTGGTTGCGCAGCTCGAGGCAGCAGATCTCGATGATGCGGTGCCCGAGGCTCGTTTCCAGCCCGGTGGTCTCGGTGTCGAGCAGGACTTCGCGGTCGCTCATCGTGCGCCCTTCCGGAGCTGCGCCACGAGCCGGCGGATCCCGCGCTGTGCGTGGTGGCGCGAGAGCCCCGTGCGGATGACGGTGTCGGCGCGGCGGCGCTTCTCGGCGTCGGGCATCTGGCGCGCGCGGATCGCGGCAAGCCGGGCCTCGGTCATCCCGGGCCGGGGGAGCACGCGCGCGCGCTGGGTCGAGGTGGGGGCGCTGACGACGACCACGTGATCGACGCGCGCCGCGCCGCCGGTCTCGAACAGCAGCGGGATGTCGAGCACGGCGAGCGGGCGGCGCGCGCGTCGGCAGCGCGCCAGGAAGCGCTGTTCCTCCTGCCGCACGAGCGGATGGATCGCGGCCTCGAGCCGGGCGAGAAAGGCCGGGTCGGTGAGCGCGCGCTGGCGCAGCGCTTCGCGCGAGACCGCGCCATCGACCACCGCCTCGGGTGCGAGCGCGGCGATTGCGCGCACGCCGGCGCCGGCCCTTGCGTAAAGCCGGTGCACGGCGGCGTCTGCATCGTGCACGGGAATGCCGAGGCGTCGGAACGCTCGCGCCGCCGCTGACTTGCCCATGCCGATGCCGCCCGTCAGCCCGATCACGATCATGCCGCCTCGGCGGTCTCCGGCACGTCGCCGGCGACGAAGCGGGCGAGCGCATCGTCCACCTCTGGATCGACGCCGAACCAGGCGCGGAAGCCGGGTCGCGCCTGATGCAGCAGCATCGGCAGCCCGCCGACGGTGCGAAGCCCGCGCGCGGTCGCCGCAGCGATCAGGCCGGTGATGCGCGGCACATAGACGATGTCGGCGACGATGGCGTCATCGGGCAGTCGGGCGAACGGCAGGTCGGGCGAGGGGGTACCCTTCATGCCGAGCGAGGTGGCGTTGACGAGCAGGCGTGTGGCCGGGAGCAGGTCCGGCGCCTCGTCCCAGCCTGCGGCCGCGACCGTGCCGCCGAGCGCGGTGCAGAGCGCCTCGGCGCGGGCGCGGGTGCGGTTGACGAAGGCGAGGTGCGGGCATCCGGCATCGAGCAGGGCGGCGGCGATGGCGCGCGCCGAGCCGCCGGCGCCGAGCACGGTGACGGGCGTGTCGGCGATGCTGAGCCCCGGCACGGCCTGGCGCAGCCCTTCGAGAAAGCCCCAGCCGTCGGTGTTGGAGCCGGCGATGCTGCCGTCCGGGCGAAACACCAGCGTATTGACCGCGCCGGCACGGTGCGCGGTCGCATCGACCTGGTCGCAGACGGCGAAGGCGGCCTCCTTGTGCGGAATGGTGACATTGGCGCCCTGGAAGCCGAGATCGCGCAGACTACGTACGGCGTCGGCGAAACGTTCCGGGTGCACCGGGAGCGGCAGGTAGGCGCCGTCGATGCGGTGGCGCTCGAGCCAGAACCCGTGCAGCCGCGGCGAGCGCGAGTGCGCGACCGGCCAGCCCAGCACGCCGGCGAGGCGCGATGTTCCGGAGAGGCTCATGGGGCGGGCATGGCGGAGCGGGCGGTGTCCCAGGGTGAGGTGCTACCGGCGATACGGTCGCCGTGCCGGCCTGGCCGGCGGCCGGCGTGATCATCGCCGAGTCGGTGTCACGGCGCCACTGCCTCGCGGCAGCCGCACCATGCCCGGCGGGCCCGGCCGGTATCGGCGGAGGCGGGGCCCCGGTGCTCCCGGGCGCGACGGCGCCCCGGGATCAGGCGCACCCGGCACGCCGTGGCGGCATCATCCGCCGATCGCCGCGCGGGCTCGATCGCCGCGCCGCGCGCGGTCTCCGTCCAGGAACGCCAGCAGGACGCGCAGACAGCGCTCGGGGGCGGCATCGCCAATGTTGTGCGGCATCCCCTCCAGCGAGACGAGAGTCGCGTCCGGAATGCGGGCCTGCATGCGCTCGTACTGGTCGTGCGAGCCGATCGGCTCCTGTCCCGGCGCAACCAGCAACGTCGGGCAGCCGATGCGATCGAGCTCGTCCTCCCAGTCGCGACTGGCCATGTGGGTGACGAAGCGGCCGATGAAGCCCGGGTCGTTGCCGCCGGTCTGGCGACAGAACCAGTCCACGAGCCCGGGATCGGCATCCGCCGGAAAACGGTCGGCGATGCCCTCGCGCACGAACGCCTCGAGGCCCATCGCGGCGATCCTCGCTGGCCACGTGCCGGCCTGGCTGTTGCGCAGCCCGGGCGTGGACGCAAACAGTGAGAGCGTTGCCACGCGCGCGGGATGCTCCATCGCGAGGCGCTGGCCGACATAGCCGCCGGCGGAGAGGCCGACCACATGCGCCCGTGCGATCTCGAGGTGATCGAGCAGCTCGACCACGTCGGCCACAAGCCGCTCGACGGTCAAGGGCTGCGCCTCGCCCGGCACGCCCGATGCGCCGTGACCACGCAGGTCAAGACTGACCGTCGTCCAGTGTCGGGCAAGTGTCGGGATCCAGGCGAACCAGCGGCGATACGCCCCCATCGCTGCGTGCAGCAGCAGTACGGGTGTCGCCGGCATGCGCCACGGATCGGTGAAGTCGTCGATGCGCCAGGCGAGCACGACGCCGTCGCTCGCCGTCAGCGTCGCCATGGTCGGTCGGAGCACTCCTTGCGCCTCCGGATCGCGCTGCGGGACCGTGCATCGTCGGCCCGCGCGCGGCATTGCGCAATCCATGGAGGCGACTACGATGACGCAAGCGAACGAGGGGAGAAGAACCATGCACGCCATCCGTCGCCGCCACCTGCTCGCCGGCGCCGGCGCCGTCATCGGCAGCCCGGCCCTGGCGCAGGGGTTCCCCGACCGGCCGGTGCGCGTGATCGTGCCGTTCGGCCCGGGCGGCGGCACCGACAACCTCGTGCGACTGATCGATGCGCATGTGCGCGCCGCCCTCGGCCAGCCGCTGGTGATCGAGAACCGTGCCGGCGCAGGCGGAACGATCGGAGGCGAGCTGGTCGCGCGCGCGCCCGCCGACGGCTACACCGTGCTGATCGTGGACAGCAGCTTCGCGATCAACCCGTCGCTGTTCCCGCGCCTGCCGTACGATTCGGCCAAGGATTTCGCGCCGGTGAGCCTGCTCGCGACCGGGCCCGTGATCCTGCTGTCGCATCGTTCGCTGCCGGTGACCTCGCTCCAGGATCTCGTGGCGATGGCGAAGGCGCGGCCGGGCCAGCTCAGCTACGCCTCGGGCGGAAACGGCGCCTCGACGCATCTCGCGGGCGAGCTTCTGAAGATGGTGGCCGGGATCGATCTCGTGCACGTGCCCTATCGCGGCACCGGGCCGGCCACGACCGATGTCGTCGCCGGCCATGTGCCGCTGATGTTCAACGGCATCAGTGCGGCGCGCCCGCATGTCGATGCAGGCCGCCTGCGCGCGCTCGCCGTGACCGGTGACCGGCGCGCGGCCGCGCTGCCCGATGTGCCGACCTTCGCCGAGGCCGGGCTGCCGGATGTCACGGCCTCCACCTACTGGGGTGCGCTGGTGCCGGCCGGCACGCCGGCGGCGGCGATCGAGAAACTGTCCGGGGCGCTGCGCGCCGGCGTGCGCCACCCTGATGCGCAGGAGCGGCTGACCGCGCTCGGCTTCGTGCCGATCGGCGGATCACCGTCCGACTACGCCGAGAACCTGCGCACCGAGACGACCAAGTGGGCCGAGGTTGTGCGCAAGGCCAACGTCACGCTCGACTGAGCGCGAACGAACCTCGCGTATGCGCTACGCCGCTGGCGCGGCGCGCGAATGGGTGCGCGCGACGCTCTCCGGCTACCTCACCATCCTCTACACGCCGTTCGGGGCGGATGGCGCGATCGACGAGGACGGGTTGCGCCACAACGTGCGCGCCACGCTCGCGCGGCCGGGTGTCGGCGGCCTCTCCGTGCATTCGCTGCACCAGGAATTCTGGGCGCTGACGCTCGCGGAGCGCAAGCGCGTCACCGAGATCGTGCTGGACGAGGTCGGCGGCCGCGCGCCGGTGGTGATCGGCTGTTCTGATCCGGCAGCGGCGATGGTGATCGAGCTTGCCCGCCACGCGCAGGAGGCGGGTGCTGATCTGGTGATGGTCTGGCCACCCTATTACGGCCCGCGCAGCGCCGCCGGCGTGCGCGCCTTCTACGAGCATGTCGCGGCGCGGATCGACATCGGCATGGTGGTCTATGCGACCACGCTGGCCGAACTCGCCTACTATCTCGACCCCGACCAGGTGGCAGGGCTGCTGCATCTGCCGACTGTCTGCGCGGTGCAGGACACGACGCTGAACTTCGCGAGCTACGCGCGGATGATGGAGCGTGTCGGCGACCGGATCGCCGTCTCGACCTCGCTCGAGGAGTACTTCCTGTTCGGCCGGCTCACCTACCCCGACCGCGCGCCCCGCTTCATGATCGGCTCGTCGCGGCCGGTGCTGTGCCAGACGGCGGCGCGCCCGCATTGCGGCCGGTTCATCGATGCCGCACTCGGTGGCGACTACGCGGCGGCGGCAGCGCATCTGCGCACGATCAGCGCGATCGCGAGCCGCCTGCAGAGCCGGTACTTCGCGCAGGGCTTCCATCACGTCGCCCTGTTCAAGGCGATCGCAGGCCAGCTCGGCATGCGAATCGGTGTCTTCTGGCGACCGGCGCTGAGCCCGCCGGATCAGCGGGACGTCGAAGAGTGCGTCGCCGTTCTGCGCGAGGCCGGGCTGCTCGACGCGATGGCCGGGTCGTAGCGTGGGGCAACCCTGGGTCGCCGCCCTCGGCGCGACGCTGCTGATGCAGGCGGTGGCGTCGTTCATGATGCACAGCCTGCCCGTGATCGCGCCGGTGCTGACGGGTGCGGTCGGGCTCGCGCCGGAGGCGATCGGCAATCTCTCGTCGATCAACGCCTTCGGCACGGTGTTGTTCCTGGCCTTCGGCGGGCCGGTGCTGGCCCGGCTCGGCCCGATCCGAATGCTCCAGGCGGGTGCCATGCTCTCTGCGCTCGGGCTGCTGGCGATCGGGCTCGGCACCGTCCCAGCGCTCGGCATCGCCGCGCTGCTGCTCGGCATCGGCTACGGCCCGACGCCGCCCGCCGGCAGCCGCATCCTCGCCGCCACGGCGCCTGCCGGGCACCGCACGCTGATCTTCTCAGTCAAGCAGGCCGGCGCACCGCTCGGCGGCATGCTGGCCGGCCTGATCACAGCCCCAGTCGCGAGCGCGTTCGGTTGGGGTGCGGCCCTCGTCGTCTGCGCGGCCGCCGCCTTCGTCTCCTCGGCCATGATCCAGCCGCTCCGCACGACGCTCGATGCCGAACGTGACGCGCAGCGGTCGCTGCATCCGCGCGCGATGTTCAGCCCGGCCACACTCGCGCTGCCCTATGCGGCACTCTGGCTGTCGCCGCTGCTGCCGCCACTCACCCTGCTCGCGGTGTCGTTCGCGATCGTGCAGGGTTGCCTGTTCTCGTTCACCGTCACCTGGCTGGTCGAGACGCGCGCGATGACGCTGGTGCAGGCGGGCAGCGCGTTTGCGGCCATGCAGGGTGCCGGCGTCGCCGCACGCATCGCGCTCGGCTGGCTCGCCGACCGTACCGGCAGTCCGAGCGCCAACCTGGTGGTGCAGGGCTTCGCCGCCGCCGCCGCGGTGCTCGTCTTCGCCGCCATGCCTGTCGGCGCCGGCCTGCTGCTCACCTCCGCGCTCGCAGCCCTCGCGGGCTTCGTCGCGGCGAGCTGGAACGGGATCTATCTCGCCGAGGTCGCGCGGCTCGTACCACGTGACCGGGTCTCCGACGCGACCTCGGGTTCGACGCTGTTCACCTTCCTCGGCTACGTCGCCGGGCCGGCGCTGTTCGCGCTGCTGGTGCGCCTCACCGGCGGCTGGGGCGTGCCCATGATCGCGATCGCGGCGCAGCTCGCCGCCGTCTCCGCCCTGGTCGCGCCGCGTCTGCTGCGCGGTCCACGCTAGACGACCTTTCGCCGACGCACACGTCTTGGCGGATCGAGCGGATAGGCAAGCCCGCTCGCATCGACCCCGAGATCGATGAGCAGCTTCGCCTGCGCGATCGCGCAGCGGTACCCTTCCAGCACCGGCACGTCCCAGCCGAGCTCGCGCAGGCGCTGCTGCAACGGCCTCTGCAGCCAGTACGCGGCCGAGCAGCCGAGGATCAGGCTCTCGGCGCCGTCCTCCTCGATCGCCGCAACCGCCTCGCGCACTGCCGCCTCGAGCATCGCCGAGCCTCCGTCGCGGGCGAACCGCTCGCTCTCATCCTGGACCGTCACGCGGCCCTCATGCGCCTCGCGTGGCAGCGGGAACTCGAGATTGCGGATCGACGCGCAGTGCTCGGTCATGCGGTAGCGCACCACCAGGTCGGCCATCTGCATGTTGTGGCCTTCCGAGATGTCGATGATGCTGAACCGGTGGCCGAGGGCGATCGCCGCGTGCATCTGAGCATGCGCACACGCGGTGAGCGCGATGCCGTAGCGATGCGCGATCTCGCGGCTCTCGACATAGCCCGGATCGCCGCCGCCGAGCAGCACGATGCCGTTGTACCTGCCGGACTCGCAGGCCTCGCGCACGACCGTCAACCGGTTGACGCCGGCGATCGCGAATTCCTCGCGCGTCTCCACCCCACCCTTGCCGTGGGTGGCGGGCGCGCCGGGATGCGCGTCCCACGACACGCCGGCGAGCAGCGGCGCGATCGCGTCGTAGTTCATCAGCAGGTCTTCCTTGCGCCCCTCATAGGCACGCATTCGGAACAGGGACTCGCCCATGTGCCGGAAGGCCGCGATCAACAAAAAGCGGTAGGGCGAGGCGTCATCCGCCATGATGCGATCCTCAGTAGGCCGAGCGGCCGCCATCGGCGGCGATCGTCGCGCCGGTGATCATGCGCGCGGCATCCGAGGCGAGGAACACCGCGGTCGCGGCGATGTGCTCGGGCTCGCCGACCCAGAACGGATACTCGCGCAGCCGGCCGACCGGGTCCTGCGGGTCGTTCTTGACGCGGTCCGACGACAGCTCGCCCCAGGTGCGGATGATCCGCTCGGTCATCACCCGGCCCGAGGCGATCACGTTGGCGCGGATGTTGTGCTTGGCGTAGGTCCCAGCGAGGGCGCGGGTGAAGGCCAGGATCGCGCCCTTCGCCGCCGTGTAGACGTGGAACGGGCTCGCCCCGCGCAGCGCCGCGCCCGAGGACATGTTGACGATCGCGCCGCCGCCCGCACGGACCATGGCCGGGATCGCGTGGCGGCAGCAGAGGAAGGTGCCGCGCACGTCCAGATCGAAGGTGCGATCGAACACGTCGAGCGGCACCTCCGTCACCGGCCCGTCCTCCGGAACTGTGCCGCCGGCGCAGTTGTAGAGGATGTCGAGCCGGCCGAACCGCGCGACCACCTGCGCCATCGCCGATGCCACCTGACCGTCATCGGTGATGTCGGCGGCAAGGCCCAGGGCGTCGCCGCCCGCATCAGCCACCGCGGCCGCGCTCCGCTCGGCGCGCGCGGGATCGAGGTCGATCACGGCGACGCGCGCGCCGGCGGCGTGGAACGCCAGCGCAGCCGCATGGCCGATGCCGCCGCCGCCACCCGAGATCACCGCGACCTTGTCGCGCAGGCTCGCGTCCATCGCTCAGCCCGCCTGGATGCCGGCCTGGCGGATGATCGGGCCCCACTTCGCGAGCTCCGCCTGGAAGCGCGCGCGATACTCCGCCGGCGTGCTGCCGCGTGGGACGAAGCCGAGGCCCTCGATCCGCTCGCGCACCTCCGGCATGGCGAGCACGGCGGCGAGCGCTGCGGCAAACCGCTCGCCGATCGCGGCGGGCGCGGCGGCCGGCAGCCAGAAGCCCCACATCGTCTCGGCATCCATCTCCGGCAGCCCGGCCTCGGCGAAGGTCGGCACGTTCGGCATCGACGACGAGCGCCGCTCGCCGGTCACCGCGATCGCCTTCAGCCGCCCCGTCTCGACATGCTGGCGGGTCGAGCTGATGCCGGAGAACATCATCTCGGTCTGTCCGCCGAGCAGCGCCGTCACACCGGGGCCGGAACCCTGATAAGGCACATGCACGATGTCGATGCGCCCGACATGGCGGAGCAACTCGCCCGAGAGATGCGTCGATGTGCCGTTGCCGCCCGAGGCGAAGTTCACCTTGCCGGGATTGGCGCGCGCATAGGCGAGCAGCTCCGCCACCGTGCTCGGCGGGAAGTTGGGCGCCGTGACCAGGATCACCGGCGC
>NZ_JBHYDW010000138.1:0-11833 GCF_051860475.1 Elioraea sp.
GTCGGCGATCACGGCCGGATTGCGTGGATCATCCTCGGGGATACCGGCCTCGACCTTGCCGACGAGATCGGCGCCGACATCCGCGCCCTTGGTGAAGATGCCGCCGCCGAGACGGGCGAAGATCGAAATGAGCGAGCCGCCGAAGGAGAGCGCGATCAGCGCCTCGAGGATGATGCGCTGATCGACGCCGGCGCCGGCCAGGATCGCCCAGTACACGACAACGCCGAGCAGGCCGAGGCCGACCACCAGCAGACCGGTGATCGCGCCCGCGCGGAACGAGAGGTCAAGCGCTGGCTGAAGCCCCTGCCGCGCGGCCTCCGCCGTGCGGACATTGGCGCGCACCGAGACGTTCATGCCGATATAGCCGGCCGCGCCTGAGAGCGTGGCGCCGATTACGAAGCCGATCGCCGACCAGAGTGAGAGCAGGGCCCCGAGCAGGACTGTCACCACCACGCCGACGACCGCGATCGTGGTGTACTGGCGGTTCAGGTACGCCTGGGCGCCCTGCTGGATCGCCGCCGCGATCTCCTGCATCCGCGCGTTGCCGGCAGGTGCCGCGAGCACGATCCTGCTCGCGTAGGCGCCGAACCCCACGGCCAACAGGCCGCAGAGAATCACGAGGATGAACTGGAAGGTCATCATGGGCGGCATCCGATCCGGTGCTGGTCGTTCAAGGCGCGGGGTGCGAGGCGGGCGCGCCTCCCGGCCCGCGGGCGCGTCACGGCGCCGCGAGGCGGGCGCGGTATGCCAGACCTGTCCCGGAGGCGCAATCCGGCCCCCGGGCAGGGCTGCCTCACGCGGGCTGGACCACCGTGGCGCGCTGCCGTGCGAGCCAGGCGAGCGCGAGAAGGGCTGCGATCAGGGCCGGGATCACCGCGAGGTTCAGCACCGCCCAGCCGAACAGGTGGTGGATCGCGCCCGAGGCGACCGAGGTGATCGTGACGGACCCGAACACGATCACGTCGTTCGCCGCCTGCGCCTTGGTCCGCTCGGCCGCCGTGTGGGAGGCGGTGAGCAGCGCCGTCGCGCCGACGAACATGAAGTTCCAGCCGATCCCGAGCAGGACCAGCGCTACCCAGAAATGCGCGAAGGTCTCGCCCGAGAGCGCGATCGCGGCGCACACGCCGGTCAGCACCGCGCCGGCGCCGATCACCCGCAGCAGCCCGAAGCGAGTGATCAGATGTCCGGTGACGAAGGACGGCGCGAACATCGCCGCCGCATGCCACTGGATGATGGTGGAGCTGTCGCTGACGGTGAAGCCGCACAGCATCATCTCGAGCGGCGTCACCGCCATCAGCAGGTTCATCGTGTCCCAGCCGACCACCGCGCAGAGGATCGCGACGATCACACCCGGACGGCGCAGGATCGGGCCGAGCTTCACCGGCGCCGAGCCCGCGATGTGCGGCGCCGGCGGCAGGCGCATCGCGCTCACCAGCAGCGCGGTCAGGATCGGGATCGCGGCGAAGGCGAGATAGGTGCCGGCGAACAGCACCGGCGCGAACGCGTCCTTGGTCAGCTTGACGACGGTCGGGCCGAGGAACGCGCCGATCACGCCGCCGGCCATCACCAGGCTGATCGCCTTCGCTCGGTGGGCGGGCTCCGACACCTCGGCGGCGGCGAAGCGGTAGTACATCGCGATGCCGAAGCCGGCCCCCGAGAACACACAGCCGAGCAGGAACAGCCGGAACGAGCCGATCCAGAGGGCGGTGAAGAACACACCCATCGCGATCAGCGAGGCGGCCGCGCCGGCGATGAACCCGGCATGGCGCCCGAGCCGGCCGAAGATCACCACGCCCGGGATCGACACCGACATGGTGGCGAGCATCTGCACGGCCATCGGCAGCGTCGCGAGCGCCTTGTCCTCGGCGAGCGCGTGGCCGATCAGCGCCGCCATCGCCACCTGGCCGGTCATCGCCGACTGGTTCAGCGCCTGGGCAAGGAACAGCAGCCAGACGGTACGCCTCGGCTCGCGCAGCGCGGTCACCGGACGTGGCTCCACCCGGTCTCGCCCAGCGCGAGCGCCGCGCCGTCGCGCAGCGCGCGCACCTCGGTCTCACCAGCGGACGTCATGCGGCCGATGCGCGCAAGCGGAACATTCGTTTCGGCAGAGAGGCGTTCGAGCGTGCCGACCGTCGTCTCCGACGCGGTGAAAACGAGTTCGTAGTCGTCGCCGCCCGTGAGGCAGCGCGCGAGCAGCGCGGGATCGCTCGCGGCGGAGGCGCGCGCGGCCTCGGACAACGGCACCGCGTCAGCGTCGATGTCCGCCGAGAGCCCCGCCGCGCGGCAGAGATGGCCGAGGTCCTGCACCAGGCCGTCGGAGACGTCGAGGCACGACGTCGCCACGCCGAACAGGCGGCGGCCGAGCGCGAGCCGCGGTCGCGGCAGGCGGTAGCGGTCCGCCAGCGCGTCGCGGTGCGCCTGCGCAACTCCCGGCAGGCGATCCGTAAGTGCGAGCAGGCCGAGAGCACCGTCGCCGATCGTGCCGCTGACCCAGACCGCATCGCCTTCGCGCGCGCCGGCCCGCGTCAGCGCGCGGCCGGGTGCGACAGTGCCAACGACTGTCAGCGACAGCGTCAGCGGCCCCGGCGTCGAGACGGTGTCGCCGCCAAGCAGGCCGCAGCCGTAGGCCCGCTGGTCCTCCTTCAAGCCACGCGCGAATTCATCGAGCCACTCCGGCGTCATGTCCTGGGGGAGCGCGGTCGTCATCAGGTAGCCGAGCGGCTCGGCTCCCATCGCCGCGAGATCCGAGAGGTTCACGCGCAGCAGCTTGCGCCCGATCGTGTCGGGCGGATCGTCGGGCAGGAAGTGCACGCCAGCGACCATCGCATCCGCTGCCAGCACCAGCGTCCGTCCAGGCGGCGCATCGAGCAGCGCGGCGTCGTCGGCGAGTGCGAGCGCGCCTGGCACGTCCTCGGCGAGCGGGCGGAAGTGGCGGGCGATCAGCGCGAACTCGCCGGGCAGCGGCATCAGGCGCCGGCCCGGTCCTGTTCGAACTCCTGCGCGCGCATCAGCCGGGCAAGGCGGTCGAGCACGCCGTTGGCGAAGCGCGGCTCCTCACCGGAGAAGAACCCGTGGGCGATGTCGAGATACTCGTTGATGACCGCGCGCGCCGGCGCGCCGGCGGCATCGAACAGCTCGGACGCGGCCGCGCGAAGGATCGCGCGCAGCACGGGATCGAGCCGCTCCATCGGCCAATCCTTGGCGAGTGCGGCGGCGATCGCGCCGTCGAGCGCCTCGACGTTGGTGGCCCAGCCGCGCACGATCGCGGCGAGCAGCGGCACATGCGCGCCAGGTGCCCTGCCATCCTCCACCGCCGCTTCGGCAAGCGGGGCGGCCTCGATACCGGCGACCCGGTGGCGGACGAACTCGTCGAGTGCGGTCTCGGGGCTGATCCCCGCGTGCTCGGCCTGATAGAGCGCCTGTACCGCCGCAAGCCGCGCGGCGGTACGCGGCCGTGCCGGCGCTGAGGCACGTTTCGGTCGCGCCATCAGACCCCCCAGCGCCGCGCGAGCGCGATCTGCGCCAGCACGGCCTTGGCCGCCTCCGCGCCCTTGTTCATCTCGTCGTCGCGCGCGCGTGCCTCGGCCTGCGCCACGTCGTGCACGGTCAGCACGCCGAACGCGACCGGGACGGCGAACTGCACCGTGAGGTCCATCAGCCCGCGCGCGGCCTGGGTGCAGATGTGGTCGTAGTGGTCGGTTTCGCCGCGCACCACGCAGCCGAGTGCCACGAACCCATCCCAGTGCGGGCCGCCCGTGCGCGCCATCGCCTTCAGCGCAAGCCGCACCGCGCCCGGTAGCTCGAAGGCGCCGGCGACCTGCACCACCTCGTGCGTTGCACCCGCCTCGTCGAGCACGCGCTTGGCACCAAGCAACATGCCGGCGGCGATCCCGGCGTAGTACGGCGCCTCGACGATCAGGACATGCGGTGCGGCCACGGTCACTCCTCGCGCGCGATCGGACGGTGCTCGACGACCGAGAGCCCGTAACCCTCGAGTCCGACGATCGTCCGCGGGTGGTTGGTCAGCAGCGCCATCTCGCGCACGCCGAGATCGAGCAGAATCTGCGCACCGACACCGTAGTCGCGGAGTTGCTGCGTCCCGCCGTTGGCCCGACGCGAGACGCGTTCGGAGATCGCGGTCGGGCGCGGTTCGCGGATCAGCACGACCACGCCGCGGCCCTCGCGTTCGATCATCCGCATTGCGCTCGCGAGGTCGGACCCGCCGCGGTCGCCGAGCACATCGGTCAGCACATTGAGCGCATGCATCCGCACCAGCACGGGTCCCGGCGCGGCGATGTCTCCCTTCACCAGCGCGATATGCTCGGCGTACTCGACCGTGTTGACATATACAATCAGCCGGAACGTTCCGCCATGCGCGCTCTCGATCACCGTCTCGGCGCGCCGCTCCACCAGCCGCTCGGTGCGGCGGCGATGCGCGATCAGGTCGGCGATCGTGCCGACCTTCAGCCCATGATGCTGGGCGAAGGCGATCAGGTCCGGCAGCCGCGCCATGGTGCCGTCGTCGTTCATGATCTCGCAGATCACGCCGGCGGGGTTCAGCCCCGCCATGCGCGCGAGATCGACCGCGGCCTCGGTGTGGCCGGCGCGCACCAGCACGCCGCCTTCGCGCGCGAGCAGCGGGAACACATGGCCCGGCGTCGTGATGTCGTGCGGCCCCTTGGTCGGGTCGATCGCCACCGCGATGGTGCGTGCGCGGTCGGCCGCCGAGATGCCGGTGGTGATGCCCTCGCGCGCCTCGATCGAGACGGTGAAGGCGGTGTGGTGGCGTGAGGCGTTCGACTGCGCCATCAGCCTGAGCCCGAGCTGCTCGACGCGCTCGCCGGTCAGCGCGAGGCAGATCAACCCGCGGCCGTGCTTGGCCATGAAGTTGATCGCGGCCGGGTCGGCGAACTGCGCCGGGATCACGAGGTCGCCCTCGTTCTCGCGATCCTCGTCATCGACCAGGATGAACATCCGCCCCGCGCGCGCCTCCTCGAGGATCTCCTCGGTCGGCGAGAGCGCGTCGGTCCAATGGATGCGTGTGGTGTCCACGCCTATGCGCTCCTGGCGTCCAGCAGCCGCGCGAGGTAGCGCGCGACGAGATCGACCTCGATGTTCACGGGATCTCCCGGCTTCATCCGGCCAAAGGTGGTGACGCTGGCCGTGTGGGGGATGATGTTGACCCCGAAGGCATCTGCGTCAACGTCGTTCACGGTCAGGCTGACCCCATCCACCGCAACGCTGCCCTTCGGCGCGATGAGCGGCATCAGGTGCGGCGGTGGGCGGATGCGCCAGCGGGTGCTGCCGCCTTCGGCGATCGCCGCGGCGACCGTGCCGACGCCGTCGATATGGCCCTGCACCAGGTGGCCGCCCAATTCGTCGCCAAGACGGAGGGACCGCTCGAGGTTCACGGCCGTCCCCGGACGCCAACGGCCGATCGTGGTCTTGGCCAGCGTCTCGGCGGAGGCGTTGAAGGCGAGCGTGCCGTCGCCCTTCTCCACCACGGTCAGGCAGCAGCCGTTGCAGGCGACCGAGGCGCCGAGCGCGATCCCGCCCGTGTCCCAGGACGTGCCGATGACGATGCGGAGGTCACGCCCCTGCCCCGCGGGTTCGATCGTCCGCACCGTGCCGAGATCGGTGACGATCCCCGTGAACATCGCGCTACTCCCGTTCCAACAGCGTCAGGCGATCGGGCCCCGCCGTCTGGCTGTCCGCCACGCGGAACCGCGGCATCGCCTCTAGCCCGGCGAGCCCCAGTGCCTCGATGCCGGGGATCGCATCGGCCCCGAGCACGCCGGGCGCATGGAACCAGGCCAGCCGGTCCACCACGCCGGCGCGCAGCAGTGAGGCGGCAAGGCGCGCCCCGCCCTCGACCAGCAGGCGGGTGATGCCCCGTTGCGCGAGCGCCCGCAAGGCCGCGCGCGGCTCGGGCTGGCCGTTCGGGTCGGCGGCGATCGAGATGACGGTGACGCCGCAGTCGGTGAAGGCGGAGACGCGGTGCCGGTCCGCACCCTGGGTTGTCAGGATCCACGTGGGCGCGGCACGCGCGGTGGCGGCGAGCACGGAGGTGAGCGGCAGGCGCAGCCGGCCGTCGGCGACGATGCGCACAGGGCCCGGATGGCCCGGCGGCACGAGGCCCGAAATGCGCACGGTCAGCGCCGGGTCGTCGGCGAGCGCGGTACCGGAGCCGATCATCACCGCGTCGTGGCGCGCGCGCAGCCGGTGCGCGAGGCGGCGCGCCTCGGGTCCGGTGATCCAGCGGCTCTCGCCCGAGGAGGCGGCGATGCGCCCATCGAGCGTGGTGGCGAGCTTCAGCGTCACCAGCGGGCGGCCCGCGCGCACGCGCGAGAGGAAGCCGGCGTTCAGCCGCGCCGCCTCGGCTTCCAGCACACCCTCCTGGACCGTGACGCCGGCTGCACGCAGACGGTCGAGCCCCTCGCCGTTCACACGCGGATCGGGGTCGCGCAGCGCGATGACGGCGCGGGCGATACCGGCGGCGATCAGCGCGTCGGTACAGGGCGGCGTGCGACCCCAATGGCAGCAGGGCTCAAGCGTGACGTAGGCGGTGGCCCCGCGCGCGGCCTCGCCGGCACGGGCCAGTGCCTCGGTCTCGGCTGGGGGCCGGCCGCCGGGGTGGGACCCGCCGCGGCCGACCACCGCGCCGTCGCGCACGATCACACAGCCGACCGCCGGGTTGGGCGCGACATTGCCGAGGCCGCGGCGCGCAAGCGCGAGGGCCGCGCGCATATGGGCGACGTCGGCCGCGGCGGTCATGCCCAGCCGCCCTCACCCTGACCCTCTCCCACAAGCGTGGGAGAGGGAACCTGGTGGCGACGCGGCGTCCCCGCGCCGGCGGGCGGTTGTGGTTCTGGGTGCGGGCCGGTCACACCCGTTCAATCCCCGCGCCCATCCGCAAGCGCACCCACGAACCGCTCGAAGTCCTTGGCCTCGCGGAAATCCCGGTACACCGAGGCGAAGCGCACATAGGCCACCGGGTCGAGATCGCGCAGCACGTCCATCACCATCTCGCCAATCATCTTCGACGGGATCTCACTCTCGCCCGAGGTCTCAAGCTGGCGCTGGATGCTGTTGACGATGCGCTCGATCTTGTCGTCGTCCACGGGGCGCTTGCGCAGCGCGATGCGGATCGACCGGGCGAGCTTGTCGCGATCGAACACCACACGCCGGGCGTCGCTCTTCACCACCGTCAGTTCCCGGAGCTGCGTGCGCTCGACCGTGGTGAAGCGCTGGCTGCACGCCGGGCAATAGCGCCGTCGCCGGATCGCCGCCCCGTCCTCGGTGGGGCGGGAATCCTTCACTTGGGTGTCGTCATGGCCGCAGAACGGACAGCGCATCGGGGCCGGCTCAGCCGCGATAGACCGGGAAGCGCGCGCAGAGCGCCTTCACCCGCTCGCCGACTGCACGCTCGGCCGCGTCGTTCGTGCCGTCGTTGGACGTCGCGAGCCCGTCCAGCACCTCGCCGATCATCCGCCCGACCTCGCGGAACTCAGCCACACCGAAACCGCGCGTGGTCGCCGCCGGCGAGCCGAGCCGGATGCCCGAGGTCACCATCGGCTTGGCAGGATCAAACGGCACCGCGTTCTTGTTGCAGGTGATGTGGGCACGTTCGAGCGACGCTTCGGCCGCCTTGCCGGTCAGGTTCTTGGGCCTCAGGTCGACCAGGATCAGGTGGCAGTCGGTGCCGCCGGTGACCACGCCGAAGCCCTGGGTCAGCAGCTCGTCGGCAAGCGAGCGGGCGTTCTCCAGCACCTGCTTCTGGTAGGCACGGAAGGCAGGCGCCAGCGCCTCGCCGAACGCGACCGCCTTGGCGGCGATCACGTGCATCAGCGGACCGCCCTGCAGCCCCGGAAACACGGCGGAGTTGATCTTCTTCCCGAGCGCCTCGTCGTCCGAGAGGATCATGCCGCCGCGCGGGCCGCGCAGGGTCTTGTGCGTCGTGGTCGTGACCACGTGGGCGTGCGGGAACGGGCTCGGATAGATGCCGGCTGCGATCAGCCCGGCGAAGTGGGCGACGTCGGCGAGCAGGAAGGCGCCAACACCGTCGGCGATCTTTCGGAATGCCGCAAAATCAATGGCGCGCGGGATCGCGCTGCCGCCCACCACGATCATCCGCGGCCGGTGCTCCGCGGCCAGCCGGGTGACCTGATCCAGGTCGATCAGGCTGTCCTCGCGCCGCACCCCGTAGGTCACTGCCTTGAACCACTTGCCCGAGAGGTTCACCGAGGCGCCGTGCGTCAGATGCCCACCGGCGGCGAGGTCCATGCCGAGGATCGTGTCGCCGGGCTGGAGCAGCGCCAGCATCACCGCCTGGTTCGCCTGCGCGCCCGAATGCGGCTGGACGTTCGCGAAGGCGCAGCCGAACAGCCTGCGCGCCCGCTCGATCGCCAGCACCTCGACCTTGTCCACCTCGGCGCAGCCACCGTAGTAGCGCCGGCCCGGATAGCCTTCAGCGTACTTGTTGGTCATCACCGAGCCCTGGGCCTCGAGCACCGCCGCCGAGACGATGTTCTCCGAGGCGATCAGCTCGATCCCGTCCTGCTGGCGCGCGAGTTCGCCCGCGATCGCCTCGGCCACAGCCGGATCGACCTCCGCGAGCGGGGCTGAGAAGAAGCGGGTCAGGCTTTCGGGCGGGGTGGTCACGTTCATCGTGCGGACTCCATGGCAGGCGTCAGCTTGGCGACGCGGCGGTCATGCCGGCCGCCCTCATAGGGCGTGGCCAGGAAGGCACGCAGGGCATCGAGCGCCGGCTCGACCCCGGTCATGCGGCCACCCATGGCCAGCACATTGGCATCGTTGTGCGCGCGGGTGAGGCGCGCTCCCGTGGCGTCGTGGACGAGCGCGCAGCGGATCCCGGGGTGACGGTTCGCCGCGATCGACATGCCGATGCCGGTGCCGCAGACCAGCACCCCGAACCGCGCGCGGCCCTCGGCGACCGCGCGGCACACGGCATGGGCGAAATCCGGGTAGTCCACCGAGGCCGTGCCGTCCGTGCCGAGATCAAGCACCTCATGGCCCATCGCGACCAGCGCCTCGGCGAGTGCCGCCTTCAGCACAAACCCGGCGTGATCGGCGCCGATCGCGACCGCTGGTTTCGTTCCTGTCTCGGCCATCTGGGGAGTCCTCGCGCCCGCATCCCGGCGGGCCGCCGCGTATACCACGGGCTGCGGAGGTGGGGAAATCGGCACACAAGACATGGCTGGACCGGCCGTTATCACGGTAAAACCGGAAATATGGTTGCATTTGCTCCCGGACGCTGGCATGGTGAAGCCATGACGCTCGACGAGGCCGCCGACAAACTTGCCCAACTCGGCAACCGTGCCCGGCTGGAGATCATGCGCCTGCTGATCAAGGCTGGGCCTGATGGCCTCAGCGTGGGCGAAATCCAGGCGCATCTCGGCATGCCGGCCTCCACCCTCGCCTTCCACCTGCGCGGGCTGGTCGCGGCGCATCTCGTCACCCAGACGAAGGATGGCCGGACCGTACTCTGCCGCCCGTGCTTCGAGGCGGTCACCGACGTGATCGCCTTCCTGCGCCAGGAGTGCTGCACCGGCCTGCCGGCCGCGGCGGGCACGGCGCGCGATGCGGCATGATCGTCTTGTGCCCGGAAACAACGACTTTTCTGGTCCTATGGAGATGACCCGATGACCACCACCACACCTGCGATCGAGGCCGCGATCCCGCCGAAGCCCAACTGGCGCGCGCGGCTCCGCGGCGCCGACCGCGTGCTGCTCGCGATCGCGGTGCTGCTGATCGTGCTGCTGGCGGCGGCCCCGGGTCAGGCGCTCGCCAGCCTGCGCTTTCTCGGATCGGCGCTCGCCTCGATCGCGCCGTTCCTCGCGATCTCGGTGCTGGTCGCCGGCTGGGCCAAGGCCACGGGCGCGGACCAACAGGTCGCGCGCGCCTTCCGGGGCCGCGAGACCGTGGCGATCCTTGCCGCGGCCGGCTTCGGCGCACTCTCGCCCTTCTGTTCCTGCGGCGTGATCCCGCTGATCGCGGGGCTGCTCGCCGCCGGCGTGCCGATCGCGCCGGTGATGGCGTTCTGGCTCGCCAGCCCGCTGATGGACCCGAACCAGTTCGCGATCCTGGTGGGCGCCATCGGGTTCGAGTTCGCCATGGCCAAGACACTCGCCGCGATCGGCATCGGCCTGCTCGGCGGGTTCGGCACGCTCGCGATCGTCGGCGCGGGCGGACTGGCCGATCCGCTGCGCCCGACGGTCGGCCGGCCCTCCGCCTGCCGGGCGAAGCGCTCGCTGAAGCCCCCTGCCCCGGTCTGGCGCTTCTGGAGCGAGCCCGAGCGCGCGCAGGTCTTCGTCACCGAGTCCGGCCGCGCTGGCTGGTTCCTGCTGCGCTGGCTGTCGCTCGCCTTCCTGATCGAGAGCCTGATGGTGGTCTGGGTTCCGGGCGAGACGGTGGCGCGGCTGCTCGGCGACGGCAACGCATGGGCGATGCCGCTCGCGGTCGCGCTCGGCGTGCCGGCCTATCTGAACGGCTTCGCCGCGATCCCGCTGGTTTCGGGGCTGATCGGGCTCGGCATGAGCCCCGCGGTCGGGCTCGCCTTCATGCTCGCCGGCGGCGTGACCAGCATCCCCGCCGCGATGGCGGTCTGGGCGCTGGTGACGCCGCGCGTGTTCGCCGCCTATCTCCTGTTCGCCGGCCTCGGTGCGCTTGCGGCCGGCTACGGGTACATGGCGGCACTGGCCTGGGGCTGAGGGGGCCGACCGCGGGCGCAGGTCGACCCGGCGGCCGGTCAGCTCTCGGCGTCTGTCAGCAGGTCGGAGACGGTCCCATCGGTCGAGCCCTTGACGAACCGCTTGATGAACGTGTCGGCGTCCTTGTGGAACCTGGTCCAGGAGAACCACATCCGCTTGACTTGCTCCTCCGCGTCGAACCGTGAGACCCCGTCCGGGAACTGGCAGGTCTTCGTGATGAGGGGCTGGGCGTCGATCCGGTGGAACCGGTGCACCATCTTGGGCGCGGTGTCGCTCTCGAAGTTCACGTGCAACCCCTTGTCGGGGTCGTCATCGATCCGCCGGCGCCGCGCACGCTGTCCTCGCGCCGGAACACGGCCATCTGCGTCGGCCCGCCCAGTGTCGGATGCCGCCCGGCCACATCCTCGAACGCCACCGCGTAGGCGGTCCGCGCACCGACGCCACGGCACCAGGAGCGGAACGTCGCGCGGTCCCACTCGAAGCGGTGACCGGGGTGGCGCATGCGGTGCGACGGCACGCCGAGCAGCGCGTTGAACTCGGCATTCGGCGTGGTGACGATCACGATGGCGGGCCGCGCGCGCAGGAACACCGTCCGTTCGAGCGCGGACAGCCGATCCGGCGGCAGGTGCTCGATGGTCTCGACCAGCGCAGCGGCGTCGAAGCCGGCGAACACGGCGGCAGGGTCCATCATGCAGCCCTGCGTCAGCGTCACCTTCCCTGCGATGCCCGCGGGCTGGCCGCGCAGCCGCCGGCGCGCCGCCGCCACCGCGGCCTCCGAGAGATCGATGCCGAACACGCGCTGCACCGCCGGTTCGCGCGCGAGCCGAAGGATCAGCGCGCCGTCGCCGCATCCGAGATCCAGGACCGCGGTGGCGCCTGCCTCGCGCAGCGCGGCGAGCACCGCGTCGAACCGCTCCTCGTGCTTGAGGTCGCTCATCCAGACGCGCGCGCGAGATAGACCGTCTGCGTCATCGCGCAGTGCTGCAACGGATTGTGGAACGTCACGGGCTCGGCACGGGCTGCGGCGAAGACAGACGCGAGCCGCGTGGTGAAGCCGTCGTCGGGCGCCTCGTTGGACCAGAGCCCGAACACCCCGCCGGGGC
>NZ_JBHYDW010000139.1:0-11791 GCF_051860475.1 Elioraea sp.
GCCATGATCCGCATCATGCTCCGACGCCTCGCCGCAACCTCCTCAGCGTGAATCAGAACTTCCCGGATGGGCTCTAAGGTCCTGCTGGAGCTGGAGGAGAGCGACGGTCGGGAGAATATCGAGTGGCGCCAGATCATGGTCATCGACAAGGATGGGAACACGGCGGCGCGTACCGGCTCGTGCAACGAGGAATGGCGCGGCCATATCGCAGCGAAGAACGTTTGCGTCGCGGGAAACCGGCTGTCGAACGACAAGGTCGCACAGGCGATGATGGATGGCTTCCTGGCCGCAGAGGGCGAACTCGCACACAGGCTTCTCGTCTCCCTGGAAGCTGGTCGCGACGCGGGCGGCCAGGTGGCGGGGCAGTACTCGTCCGCTCTGATCGTGCATCACGAACGGACCTATGCGCTGGTGGACCTGCGCGTGGACGAGAACGATGAGCCGATTGCCGAGCTGCGGCGGCTCTATGGGCTCTACAAGCCGCTGATCCCCTACTACCTGCAACGGCCGTCCAATCCGTCCATGCCGCGCGACGATGATTGGCGGAAGAAGCTCGGCATCGCCGGGGGGCCGCGCTGAGCAAACGGTTGCGGCACAGATCCGGCGCTGTCGCACCCGCCGGGTGCTCCACTAGCAGGCTGCTGAAAAGCAGTTGCAGAGGCGTGTGTTTGGCGGCGGCAAAGAGCTGTTTTGTGGGTTGCGACGCCGAGTAGCCCGCGTCGTCGGCCGATCTTCGTGGTCGGTGGCACACGCTGGGCAGACTCCGTGCGTCATGTCGTCGCGCTCAGGAGCTTCGGCAGGCGGACGAGGTTGTAGGCGGCCATGGCGAGGGTGAACTGCCAGTCGATCTTGGCAAGGCCGCGGTGCCGCGCCTTGCGCAACCCGGCCACCGTCTTGGCCCAACCGAAGGCCTCGTCGATCCGCTTCCTGATGCGCTGGCTGACGACATAGCCGGGGTGGCGGGTGGTGCGGCGGTCGATCGCCGAGCGCCGTCCGCTGGTGTTCTGCGCCACGTGCGGCGTGACGTTGATCTCGCGCAGTTCGGCGATGAAGTCCTGGGTGTGTCCTCTGGACGACCTGCGGTCCCGAAGCCCTTGTCGCCGTCCAGCGCCTTCGCCGCCTCCGCAACGCTGCGGCCCTGGGCGATCAGCACCTCCGCCTCACGCAGCTTCCCGATCATCTCCCCGACCGCGTGCCGCTTCCTACCCATCACAACCTCCTCATCGGTCCGAAAGAAAATAGCCCCCGGACCACCAATGCGGGGAGGGTCAGGCACGAGTTCTCAGTTTCATTCGGGAGTGGCGTCCCCGACAGGATTCGAACCTGTGGCCCCCAGATTAGGAATCTGGTGCTCTATCCGGCTGAGCTACGGGGACGCTTGCGACAGCCTCGCCCGGGCTCCTTAGCACAGCGCGCCGCACGGCGGCATCCCGGTCGCCACCACCCCTCCCGGGCCCTGACCGTCGTGACCGGGCACAGGCCACCGCGCCCCATCCGGACCAGCCCGCTTCACGGACATCCCTTACACCAGCGTTCCAAGCGATGCGCGCAGCGCATCCGCGTTACCCCCCGGCAGCAGACGCTCCAGCGCCCGGTGCGTCTCCTTCCAGATCGGCACGGCGCGGGTCAGCAACGCCCGCCCAGGGCGCGTCAACACCAGCACCCGGCTCCGCCGGTCGGTCGGGTGGGGCCGCACCTCCACTAGGCCGCGCCGCTCAAGCGGCTTCAGTGCCGCCGTCACCGTCGTCCTGTCCATCGCCAGGAACGACGCGACCCGGCCCATGGTCGGCGGCTCCGGGCCGGTCAACGACATCAGCAGCGAGAACTGGCCGTTCGTCAGACCGAGCGGACGGAACGCCTCGTCGAACCGTCGCGCCAGGGCGCGTGCGACACGCTGGACGTGCAGGCACAGGCAATGGTCCCGCACATGCGCCGCCGTCTCGCGTGTCACATCAGCGGGGTTTGACATGGTCCATTTACGTTGATATCAACTTTACGGTCAAGGCCATTCGTTGCGGCATGGCCACGCTACGCCGGCCCAGGAGACGAGGATGGCCGACTGCCCGGATGATCCGACTGCACGCCTGCGAACCCCCGCCTGGCACCGGCTGCACGGGCGATCCGGCCGCGGACTCGGCGCCGGTATCGCTGCCGCAACGCTATCACACCGCCGCGCGTCTGCGCAGGCGGGCCCCGAGGATGCGGCGATCGGCGCCGAGTTCCTGCGCCTGGCGCTGCAGGCAGATTGCCATCGACCACCCTCCTCCCGACCCCGGCAGCCAAGGAGCTCCCGATGCCCGACGACACCATGCCCGCAGCGACGCGCCCTGATCCTTCCGTGATGCGCGGGGTCATTCCCTATCTCGGCCTCAACGGCCGCGCCGGCGAGGCGGCCGAGTTCTACGCCCACGCCTTCGGAGCGCGCGACCTGGGCCGCTTCCCCGACGAGCAAAAGCCCGGTCGCTTCATGCATGTACAGATCGAGATCAACGGTGGTGCGCTGATGATCACCGACCACGGCGGCTGCGACGGCGCACCGGTGCCGCAGCCGCAGGGCTTCCACCTCCAGCTCGTGGTCGCCGATGGCGATGCCTGGTGGTCGCGCGCGGTCGCCGCTGGCTGCGTCGTGGAGATGCCGTTCGAGCGCCAGTTCTGGGGCGACCGCTGGGGAATGCTGCGCGATCCCTTCGGGCTGCACTGGGCGATCAACGAGCCCGCCGCGTGACGTGCCGGCGCGCTGGCCGGATGCCCTGCCGCTGAACAGGACGACAGGACAATGAGCTATGTCGACGGGTTCGTCGCTGCGGTGCCGACCGCGAACCGGGAGGCCTACCGCCAGCACGCCGAGATGGCGGCCACGGTGTTCAGGGACCACGGCGCCCTCAGAGTCGTCGAATGCTGGGGCGAGGACGTGCCCGACGGCGAGGTCACCTCCTTCCCGATGGCCGTCAAGGCTCGGCCGGACGAGACGGTGGTGTTCTCATGGATCATCTGGCCGTCACGCGAGAGGCGCGACGCGGGGATGGCAGAGGTCATGGTCGATCCGCGCCTGAAGCCAGACACCAATCCCATGCCCTTCGACAGCAAGCGGCTCATCTATGGCGGCTTCCAGGTGATGCTGGAGCTCTGAGCCGGCCTGGCATGCAGAGGGTCGTTCCGCGTCCCTGATCCGGCGGCGGCGCCAAACGGGCCGGGCGCCTCCGGCGGCGCCCTGGTCCCGGTGTCGCGGAGCGGCCGGATGGTCCGCTACGGCAGGGCGGGTCGCGATCGCTCGCCGCCGGATCGGACGCTCCCGCCGCCGTTCACCGCGCATTGCACCGACATCGTATCGATCATCCTGCACTCGCCATCACGGGGGCCCGGCGTCGCGGGGATGCTCGCGTGCAGATCCGGCCGCGGCCGCAAGCCTATGGCGTGTGAGGATTCCAGGTTAGGCTCCGCCCACAGGGCTGGACTCCGGGGACAGTATGCGCACACGCTGGCGGATTGGCTTCGACATCGGCGGCACGTTCACCGATTTCATCCTCGCCGATGCCGTGACGGGCGAGATCCGGCTGCACAAGTGCCTCACCACGCCTGCCGACCCGTCGGTCGGCGCGCTTCAGGGCCTCGCGGAGGTGACCGAGGCGGCCGGTATCACCCTTGGCGAGGTGGGCGAGATCCTGCACGGCACGACGCTCGTCACGAACGCGATCATCGAGCGCAACGGCGCGAGACTTGGCTTGATGACCACGCTGGGGTTCCGCGACCTGCTCGAGATGGGCACCGAGCAGCGCTACGACATCTACGATCTGTTCCTGCGCTATCCCGAGCCGCTGGTCGCACGCCGCCACCGTCTCGAAGTGCCGGAGCGGATGGACCGCGACGGCAACGTTGTCGCCCCGCTCAACGGGACCGCGGTCGAGGCGGCCGCGCGGCGCCTGAGGCACGCAGGCGTCGAGGCGGTCGCGATCGCCTTCCTGCACAGCTACCGCAACCCCGCCCACGAGCGCGAGGCCGCGGCGATCGTGCGGCGCGTCGCACCGGACCTCGCGGTGTCGATCTCCTCGGACGTGGTCGCGGAACTGTGGGAGTTCCAGCGCACCGTCACCACGTGCGCCAACGCCTACGTGCAGCCGCTGATGGACCGCTACATCACGCGGATCGAGCGCGAGCTGTGGGCGCGCGGGTTCCGCGGTGCGCTCCGGCTGATGCACTCGGCGGGTGGGCTGGTGTCGCCCGAGGCAGCGCGCGCCTTCCCGATCCGGCTGCTGGAGTCCGGACCCGCCGGCGGCGGGCTCGCCACCGCCCTGTTCGGCGCACGCGCCGGCCAGCGTGACGTGATCTCCTTCGACATGGGCGGCACCACCGCCAAGGCCTGCCTGATCGAGGACGGCCGCGCCGAGGTCACGGCGATGATGGAAGCCGGCCGCGTGCATCGTTTCAAGAAAGGATCGGGCCTGCCGATCAAGGCGCCGGTGATCGACATGATCGAGATCGGTGCCGGCGGCGGCTCGGTCGCGGCGATCGACGAGGTCGGGCTGCTGCGCGTCGGCCCGCATTCGGCCGGCGCCGATCCGGGTCCCGCCTGCTACGGCCGCGGCGGGACCGAACCGACCGTCACCGACGCAAATGTGGTGCTCGGCTGGTACGATCCCGGCTTCTTCCTCGGCGGACGGATGACGCTCGACACGGCCGCCGCCGAGGCCGCCGTGGCGGCGGTCGGGGCGCGGATCGGCCTGTCGGCGGTAGATGCCGCCTGGGGCATCGCCAAGGTGGTCACCGAGAGCATGGCGGCGGCCGCGCGCGTGCATCTGGTCGAGAAGGGCAAGGACCCGCGGCGCTACGCCATGGTCGGGTTCGGCGGCGCGGGGCCGGCCTATGCGGCGATGGTCGCGCGCGCGCTCGGTGTCGCCGAGGTGATCGTGCCGCCAGCCTCCGGCGCCGCCTCCGCGCTAGGGTTCCTGGTGGCACCGCTCTCGTTCGAGCAGGTGCGCTCGCAGCCCATGGTGCTCGCGCCGGGCTTCGACGCGGCGGCGGCGAACGCGGTGCTGGACGCACTCGAGGCCGACGGACGGCACCTGCTCGCAGGGTCCGGCGTGGCGGCAGCGGACATGCGTGTCGAGCGCTCGGCCGACATGCGGCTGGTCGGCCAGGTGCATGACATCACCGTCCCGCTGCCCGACGGCGCCCTCGGCGAGGCGAGCCTGGAGGCGATCCGCGAGGCCTTCGCGCGCGTCTACACCGCGCGCTACACCGCGCTGTTCACAGGTGCCGCGATCGAGGTGCTGTCGTTCCGTGTCCGTGTCGTCGGCCCGGAGCCCGAACTCGCGCTGCGCCAGGCCGGCGCCGATGCCGCAGGAGACGCCAAGCGCAAGGGCAGCCGGCGCTGCTGGTTCGGCGATGCCTGGCACGAGGCCTCGGTCTGGAACCGCTACGCGCTCGAGGAAGGGGACCGGATCGCCGGTCCCGCCATCGTCGAGGAGCGCGAGGCGACCACGATCGTGCCGCCGGGCGATACGCTCAGCGTCGACGCGGCGGGCAACCTGCGCATCGCGGTCGTGAGGATGGCGATCCGGGACGCGGTGGTCACGCGGGAGATGCCGCTTGCCGAGACGATGGCGCGGATCGAGTCCGATCCGATCGCGCTCGAGATCATGTGGAGCCGGCTGGTCACCGTGGTCGAGGAGATGTGGCTGACGGTCTGCCGAACCGCCTTCTCGCTGATCATCTCGGAGGCGCAGGATTTCGCCTGCGAACTGCTCGACCCCGAGGGCGAGACGCTCGCGCATTCCCCGCGCGCCATGCCGGTGTTCAACCTGACGGTCCAGCGGGCGGCGAAGGCGCTGCTCGAGCGCTTCCCTGCCGAGACGCTGAAGCCGGGCGATGTGCTCACCACCAACGACCCGTGGCTCTGCGCCGGACATCTGTTCGACATCGCGATCGCCACGCCGGTGTTCAAGGATGGGCGGATGGTCGCGTTGATGACCTGTGTGGGTCATGTCTCCGACATCGGTGGCACCAA
This sequence comes from Elioraea sp., assembly GCF_051860475.1. Classification (NCBI taxonomy): domain Bacteria; kingdom Pseudomonadati; phylum Pseudomonadota; class Alphaproteobacteria; order Acetobacterales; family Elioraeaceae; genus Elioraea; species Elioraea sp. Next base: position 6,005 of record NZ_JBHYDW010000139.1, read on the forward strand.
GGACGCGCTGCGTGCCCGCGAGGTCTACGAGGAGGGGTTGCAGATCCCACCGATGAAGCTCGTCCGCGAGGGTGTCGCAAACGACGACCTGTTCGCGCTGATCGCCGAGAACGTGCGCAACGCCTGGCAGGTGCTCGGCGACATCCACGCCATGATCGCGGCCAATGCGCTGGGTGCGGAGCGCCTCCTCGCGTTCATGGACGAGTACGGCATGCACGACCTGAAGGCGCTCGCCGCGGTGGTGCAGGACCGCGCCGAGGCGGCGATGCGCGCGGCGGTGCGCGCGCTGCCCGATGGCATCTACCACTCGACCGTGCAGAACAACCCGCTCGGCGAGGTGCAGACCTTCCCGCTGAAGGTGACAGTCGCCGGCGATGCGATCGAGCTCGACTTCGAGGGCACGCCGGCGCAGCTGCCGCGCGGCGGGCTGAACTGCACGCTGAACTACACCGCTGCGCACGCGACCTATCCGCTGAAATGCATGCTTTCGCCGAACGTGCGCGGCAATGCCGGCTGCTACCGCCCCTTCACGGTGAAGGCGCCCGAGGGCTCGATGCTGAACTGTACCAAGCCCGCCTCGGTGAACCTGCGCACGCGCACCGGCTGGTACATCGCCCCCAACATCTTCCGCGCGCTCAGCGAGGCGGCGCCGGACGCGGTGCAGGCCGCCACCGGGTTGCCCGTGTCGATCTCGATCTACGGCTACGAAATCGACGGCAGGCTCTACTCCGACCACCTCTTCATGGGCGGCGGGCAGGGTGCGTCCGGCGCGGGCGACGGGAAGTCCGGGCTGCTCTGGCCGACCTCGGCGGCCAACACCTCGATCGAGCTCTTGGAGCAGCGCGTGCCGGTGCTGGTGGAGGAGAAGGCGTTCGTCACCGACACCGGCGGCCCCGGGACGCGCCGCGGTGGGCTCGGCCAGCGGGTGCGGCTGCGCAAGCTCTCGGCCGACGGCAAGCCCACGCTCGCCTCGCTCTACCCGGAGGGCGTGCGCGTGCCGATGCCTGGCCTGTTCGGCGGGCAGCCCGGCGGGCGCGCCTGGGGCGGCGTGCGCGACCGTTCGGGCGCGGTTCTGAAGGATGCCGGCACCGGCGAGCTCGTCACGCTGACGGAGCCGGGCGAGATCGCCGAGGTGCTGCTCTGTGGCGGCGCGGGCTACGGCGATCCGCGCGCGCGTCCGCTTGCCGCGATCGCGGCCGATCTCGCCGATGGGCGGATCAGCGCGGAGAGCGCGGCACGCGACTATGGCGTGGTGTTGCGCGAGGATGGCACTCTGGATGAGGAGGCGAGCCGCGCGCGACGGGCGGAGACCCGCGCCGCGGCCGAGTGAGGGAAAGGGACGACACATGAACGATCTGATGATCGGCCGGCGCGGCGCGCTGACGGTCGGGCTTGGTGCCGCGGGGCTGCTCGCCTCGGGCGCGCCGGTGGTGGGGTTCGAGCGGGACGGCGCGCGCAAGATCGTCGTGTTCGCCGGCGGCCAGCCGGTGCCGGTGCTCGATCCGCATGTGCGCTACGATTGGTCGACGCGCATGATCCAGAGCTCGCTCTACGACGCGCTCGCGAAATACGTGAACAACCCGCCCGAGATCGTCCCCTGGCTCGCCGAGCGCTGGGAGGCGAGTCCGGATCGCACCGTCTGGACCTTCCATCTGGTGCGCAATGCGAAGTTCCACAACGGCGACCCGGTCGATGCCGAGGCCGTCCGCTACTCGTTCGAGCGCGGGCTCCGGATGAACAAGGGTGTGGCCTGGATGCTGAAGGACGTGCTGGCGCCCGACGCGATCGCCGCGGTCGATGCGCACACCGTCCGCTTCACGCTGTCACGGCCGATGCCCAGCTTCCTCACCTTCATCCCGCTCTGGTTCATCGTGAACCCGAAGCAGGTGCAGGCGAATGTCGACGGCAACGACTGGGGCGAGAAGTGGCTGACGGTCAACGACGCCGGCTCCGGCCCGTTCAGGCTGCGCCGCTTCGAGCCGCAGTCGATCATCCATCTCGACACCGTGGCCGACTACTGGAAGGGCTGGCCGATGGGCGAGGAGCGTCGCCTCTCCGGCGCGATCTACCGCATCGTGCGCGAGCCCGCGCCGCGCCGCGCGCTGCTGCTGCGCGCCGAGGCCGACTGGATCACCGAGGTGCCGGCGGACGATTTCGACCAGCTCAAGGGCCAGCGCGGCATCCGCCCGGAGGACCACAAGGGCATCACGACCTTCGCGATCACCATGAACACCACGCGCGGGCCGACCGCGGACCTGAACGTCCGCAAGGCGATCGCCCACGCGATGGACTACGACGCGCTGATCCAGATCCACAACGGCGGCGCGTCGCTGATGACCAGCCCCTTCCCCGAGCCGATCCCGGGCTACATCCCCGTGCCCGACATGCCCAGGCGCGATCTCACGAAGGCGCGCGAGTTCCTCTCGAAGAGCGCCCATCCGAACGGCGGGTTCGAGCTGGAATACGTGCACGTCCAGGGGCTCGAGGATCCGCGCCGCATCGGGCTCGTGCTGCTGAACGCACTCCAGGCGCTGAACATCAAGGTGAACATCGTCGGCCAGCCCTGGCCGACCATGGTCGCGCGCGGCGCACGCGCCGAGACCGCACCCGACATGGTCTCGGTCTATGTCACGCCGGTCTCGACCGACCCGGACGTGATCGCGGGCAAGTACCATACCCGCGCGCACGGCAATTTCTGGGGCATGCACCACCTGACCGATGCGCAGATCAGCACCTGGGTCGATCAGGCGCGGGTTGAGACCGATGACGCCAAGCGCAACGCGCTCTACGCCGAGATCCAGAAGCGCGTGGTCGCCCTGCAGCCGGAGATCTTCGGCATGCTGGCCAACCGCCGCTGGCTGATGCGCGACTGGGTGCGCGGATTCACCTTCTGCCCGCTGCGGCTCACCGGCGAGGTCGATCTCTATCCGATCTGGATCGACGCGGCCTAGATCGGCGTGCTGGGCTATGTGGCGCGGAGGATCGGGCTGACCGGGCTGATGCTGTTCGGCCTCGTCTGCATCACCTTCGTCGTCTCGCATGTCGCCCCGTCCGACCCCGCCGCGCTGGCGGCGGGGCCGGATGCGACGCGCGACATGGTGGAGACGATCCGGCGCGAATACGGGCTCGACCGCCCGCTGCCCGAGCAGTTCGTCCGCTACATCGCGGACCTGCTGCGCGGCGACCTTGGCCGCTCGCTGGTGACGACACGGCCGGTCGTCGACGATCTCGCGCGCTTCTTCCCCGCGACCTTCGAGCTCGTGCTGCTGTCGATGACGCTCGGCATCGCCGCGGGCGTGCCGCTCGGGATGCTCTCGGCGGCGCTGAAGAACCGTGCGCCCGATCACGCGACGCGCTTCATCGCGGTCTCGCTGATCGCGCTGCCGGCGTTCTGGTTCGGCATCCTGCTCCAGCTCCTGTTCTCGGTGAACCTGGAATGGCTGCCGACCTCGGGCCGACTCGAGGTCGCCACACCGGTGCCGCCGTTCGTGACGGGAATGTACCTGGTGGACTCCCTGCTCGCCGGCCAGGGCGAGACGTTCCGCGACGCGCTCGCCCACGCGGTGCTGCCGGCGCTGGTGCTGTCCTTCCCCTGCCTCGCCTCGATCCTGCGGGTGAACCGCGCCGAGATGATCGAGGTGCTGTCCTCGGACTATGTCACCGCCGCGCGCGCGCATGGGGTCTCGCCGATGCGGGTGATCTGCGTGCATGCGCTGCGCAACGCGATGCTGCCCACGCTCGCGATCATCGGGCTGCGCTACGGCTGGATGCTCGGCTCGACCGTGCTGGTGGAGACCGTGTTCGACTGGCCCGGGATCGGGCTCTATGCAGTCTCCTCGGCGATCGCGGGCGACTTCAAGCCGGTGATGGGCGTCACGCTGCTGATCGGCCTCAACTTCATGATCGTCAACCTGATCGTCGATCTGCTCTACGGCGTGCTCGACCCGCGGCTGCGGAGCGCCACGTGAGCGTGGCCGTCGCCCGCGCGGGCTTCGCCGAGCGCCATGCCGCGAGCCTGCGCCAGCTCCGCTTCTATGCCTGGAGCTTCTCGCGCAGCCCCTCGTCGATGCTGGGGCTCGCCATCGTCGTCGTGTTCCTGGTGCTCGCCGCCATCGGCCCCTGGATCGTGCCCTATCCGCAGGACACCGAGGGGGCGATGAACCTCGCGAACCGGCTCAAGCCGCCCTCGGCCGCGCACTGGTTCGGCACCGACGAGATGGGCAACGACCTCTACTCGCGCGTGGTCGTCGCGACGCGCACCTCGCTCTGGGTCGGGCTGACCATCGTCGGGGTCGCGACCGCGATCGGCACGCCGCTCGGCATCGCCGCGGGCTATTTCGGTGGGCTCACCCGCACCGTGATCATGCGCATCACCGACGTGTTCCTGAGCGTGCCCGGCATCGTGCTGGCGCTCGCCATCGTCGCGGCACTCGGCCCGGGCATCCTGAACGGCATCGTCGCGCTCTCGATCGTGTGGTGGCCGGGCTATGTGCGCCTGGTCGAGGCCAAGGCGCTCGCGCTGCGCTCAGAGCCCTTCGTCGAGGCCGCGCGTTCGGTCGGCGCCTCGCATGCGCGCATCCTCGCCGTCCACATCCTGCCCAACTGCACCTCGCCGATCATCGTCAAGGCGTCGATGGACATGGGGCTCGCGATCCTCGCCGCCGCGAGTCTCGGCTTCATCGGCCTCGGCGCCAAGCCGCCGGCCCCCGAGTGGGGGGCGATGATCTCGGTCGCGCGCACCTACATGCCGAACTGGTGGTGGTACGCGGTGTTCCCGGGCTTCGCGATCTATCTCACCGTGCTGGGCTTCAACCTGTTCGGCGACGGGCTGCGCGACATCCTCGACCCGAAGAGCAATCGCGGGTGACGGCGCCGCTGCTCGATATCGTGGACTACCGGCTTGCGTTCGACGGCTTCGAAGGCCGCGCGCAGGTGCTCGACGGCATCGACCTCGCGGTCCAGCCGGGCGAGACCGTCGGCATCGTCGGCGAGACGGGCTGCGGCAAGTCCGTGCTCGCCCGTTCGATCGCACGGCTGATCGAGATGCCGCCCGGTCGTGTGCTCTCGGGCACGATCCGGTTCGACGGCGCGGATGTACTCGCGATGGACGAGACGGCGCTGGCGCGGCTGCGCGGGCCCGGTGTGGCGATGATCTTCCAGGACCCGATGACCTACCTGAATCCGGTGTTCTCGATCGGAGCGCAGATGGTCGACGTCATCCGCGCGCATGACCGCGCCGCCGGCAAGGCCATGCGCCCGCGCGCGGCAGCCCGCGCCGTAGCCGCCGAAGTGCTCGGCGCGGTGCGGATGCCCGAGCCCGACCGCCTGCTCGACCGCTACCCGCACGAGCTTTCGGGCGGGATGCGCCAGCGCGTGCTGATCGCCATGGCGCTCGCCGGCGAGCCGAAGCTGCTGGTCGCCGACGAGCCGACCACCGCGCTCGACGTCACGATCCAGGCGCAGGTGCTGCGGCTGATCGAGGAGCTGGTGCGCACGCGCGCGCTGACGCTGCTGTTGATCAGCCACGATCTCGGCGTGATCGGTGCGCTCTGCCGGCGCATCGTCGTCATGTACGCCGGCGGTGCTGCTGTTCGACCGCCCGCGCCATCCCTACACGCGCGGCCTGCTCGCGGCCGTGCCCGATCTGTCGCGGCCAGACCAGCGCGTGCAGGCGATCCCCGGGCACATCCCGAACCTGCTCGACCCTCCTGCGGGCTGCCGGTTCCATCCGCGCTGCCCGCTCGCGATCGCGCGCTGTGCCGTCGAGAAGCCGCCCCTGCGCGCGGT
>NZ_JBHYDW010000140.1:0-11748 GCF_051860475.1 Elioraea sp.
ATTGCCGGGCACGCTCTGGCGCATCCCGCGCCGCACCCGGGCCGATGCCGGCAGCGCGCCGCACGTGCTCGCGACCCTGGAGGACGCGCCGTTCTACGCCCGCTCCACTCTGGCCATACGGCTCTTCGGCGAGGACACCACAGCGGTGCACGAAAGCCTCTCGCTCGACCGGTTCCGCACGCGCTGGGTGAAGCTCCTGCTGCCGTTCAGGATGCCCCGTCGTGGCGGCTGACGTCGCGCCGACGCCGGTCCCGCCGCAGCAGCCAGAGCTCGCGCCCTGCCCAGGCAAGTGCCAAGCCGAAGAAGATCAGAAACTCGAAGCGGATCAGCCCGGCCCAGTCCATGGCTCAGCGGACGCGGGCGCGGCGGCGGTCGCGCCGCAACAGCCAGAGTTCCAGCGCCGCCCAGCCGAGCACCGGTCCGAACACCAGGAACAGCTTCAGCGCGGCGAAGGCGGCCGTCTCGTCCATCGCCCGCAGGTTGGGCGTGCGCGGGCAAGGTCAAGGGAGGTGACGCACGGCACTGTCCGCCGCACGATGCCGCCATGCGCCATCTCGCCCTCCGCCGCGCCGTGATCGCCACCTGCCAGGAAATGAACCGGCTCGGCATCAACCAGGGCCGCTCCGGCAATGTCTCGGTGCGCGTGCCCGAGGGGTTCCTGGTCACGGGCTCGGGCATCCCCTACGAGGCGATGCAGCCGCGCCACATCGTCGAGATGGACCTCGACGGCGGGTATCGCGGCGAGGTGCTGCCATCGTCCGAGTGGCGCATGCATCTCGACCTGATGCGCACCCGCGCCGATGCCCAAGCCGTGGTGCACACGCACTCGACCCATGCGACCGCCCTCTCCTGCCTCCGCCTCGGCATCCCGGCCTTCCACTACATGGTCGCGGTCGCGGGCGGGGCCGACATAAGCTGCGCCGACTACGCCACCTTCGGCACGGCGGCGCTGTCGCGGCAGATGCTGGCGGCGATGGAGGGGCGAGCCGCGTGCCTGCTCGCCAATCACGGCGTGGTCGCGATCGGCCGCAGCCTGGAGGACGCGCTCGCGCGCGCGGTCGAGGTCGAGACGCTGGCGAAGCAGTACTGGATCGCGCGCACGCTCGGCCAGCCGGTGGTGCTGGACGAGGCCGAGATGGCGCGCGTGCTGGCGCGGTTCCGCTCCTACGGCCAGCAGCGCAGGGAGAACGATCCCGCCGCGATCGAGATGCCGGAGCAGCGCGATCAGCCCCGCCGCGCGAACAGGCGCACCACGCGCGCGAGGCCGCGGTGACCCTCGCCCTCCTCCAGAGCCACCGTGCCTGAGAGCAGCTCAAGGATCTCCAGCCCGGCGAAGTCCGTGCGCAGCATCGCCTCATCGTAGCGACTGTCGTCGCTCTTCGGCCCGCAGGCGCCGCGCTCGCCCTTGGCGAAGGCTTCGAGCACCAGCAATCCACCCGGCGCGAGGGCAGCCATCGCCGCGCGATGCGCGGGAATGCGCTCGTCGGGCGAGAGCTGGAGGAAGATCAGGGTGACGATGTCGAACGCGGCCTCGGGTGGCTGCCAGCGCGCGACGTCCGCCTCGATCGTCTCGACCGCGAGCCCGCTTTCGGCCGCGAGCGCGCGCACCCGGGCGAGCGCGATCGGCGCGAAATCGACCGCCGTCACCGTGAGCCCACGCGCGGCGAGCCAGACCGCGTTGCGCCCCTCGCCCTCGCCGAGGCAGAGCGCGCGGCCGCGGCGCGGCAGGCGGACATCGAGCGAGCGCAGATAGGCGTTGGGCTCGCGGCCGAACAGCCAGGCGGCTTCGCCGTAGCGGCTCTGCCAGCGGTCGCGCCAGGACGTCATCGGCCGATCCTGCACGGGATCGACCCGACTGTCAGCGCTCCGTCAGGCGCAGCTGCGCTCGGCCGGGCGTGGGCGGCGACGGCCGCGGCCGTCCTGCCTGGCGAGCGCACGGAGCGCGTGGCGCATCGCCTCCAGCATGGACTCGCGCAGCTCGACCGGCAGCGGGCGCGAGGTCACCGCGTCGGCGGCGCGGATCGCTGCCTCCACGAGCCAGTCGATCCGGTCCTGGACAACGCCGGCCTCGGCGAGCGCTGCGCAGAGCTGCGCCTCGGCGCGCGCCCAGCCGAGCGGGTCGCGCCTCGGATCGCGTCCCGAGGCCAGGTCGGCCAGGTTGGTCAGGCGGTCGAGCGTATCCGCTGCATCGGTCATGACACCGTCCCCCGGTTGCCTGGACGCAGCCTGCGCCCGCACGCGGGGGGGCGGGTGTGAGGTCTGTCACAGCGCGCAACCGGCGCGCGGGCCCGGCTTGCCGCCGCTCGCCCGGCACGACACGATGCCGCATGGCCACCATCGACGCTGCCCGTCTGCTCGGCGACCTCCACACCCTGCGCGGCTTCGGCCGGTTCGGTACGGGGGTACATCGACCAACCCTTTCACGCCAGGACGTGGAGTCCCGGCGCTGGCTCGAATCGCGACTCAGTGACGCAAGGCTGGACGCGCACATCGACGGAATCGCGTCGGTCTACGGATACACGCGGAACGCCGGGAAGCGGCTGCTGATCGGCAGCCATCTCGAGAGCCAGAACGAGGCCGGCTGGCTCGATGGCGCCTTGGGGGTGATCTACGCGCTCGAGATCGCACGCGCGCTGCCTGAACTGCCGATCGACGTCGTCGCGTTCGTCGACGAGGAGGGGCATTTCGGCAACTTCCTCGGCAGCCGGTCGTTCATCGGTGACGTGACGGACGCCGAGATCGACGCCGCGCGCTGCCGGACGCGCGGGATCGCGATGCGCGATGCGCTGGCCGAGGCCGGACTTGCCGGCGTGCCGCGGGTGGTGCTGGACGATCCGTCGCGCTACGCGGGCTTCCTCGAGGCGCATATCGAGCAGGGCGACGAGCTGGAGGCGAAGGGGCTCAGCGTCGGCGTGGTGACGTCGATCGTCGCGATCTGGAACTTCCGCATCCACTTCGAAGGCGCGCAGAACCACGCCGGCACGACGCGCATGGCGATCCGCAAGGATGCCGGCGTGGCGATGGTGCGGCTGGCCAACCGCATCCACGACACGATGCCGCAGGTGATCGCCGAGCGGTCGGTGTGGACGATCGGCAGGATGGCGCTGGATCCGAACGCGCCCTCGATCATTCCGGGTATAGCGGAGATGAACGTGCAGGTGCGCGATGCCGACCCTGCCGTGCTCGACCGGATGGAGGCGCATCTGCGCGCGCTGGTGGCGGAGGCGGATGCGGCTGGGCCGTGCCGGGTGACGATCGAGGATGGTTCGAAGGGCATTCCGAAGGTGATGGACCCGCGGTTCCAGGACGCGCTCGCCGCCGCGGCGGAGGCGCGTGCGCCGGGCGCGTGGCAGCGCATGCCCTCCGGCGCGGGCCACGACGCCCAGGTGGTGGCGCTCAGGATGGCGGCCGGCATGCTGTTCGTGCCCTCGATCGGCGGCATCAGCCACCATTGGACCGAGGACACGAAGGAGGAGGATATCGCGCTGGGCTGTGCCGTGCTGGCTGACGCGGCCGAGGCCCTGTTGACGGGATAGGGGTGTGGGGGGAAGGGCGGGGCGGCCCGTCCCCCCCCCCCCCCCCCCCCCCCCCCCCCCCCCGGGTTTCTCACCCAAGCCGCTCGCCGTGCAGCGCGGTGTCGAGGCCCTCGACCTCGTCCTCCTCGCTGACGCGCAGCCCGACCAGCAGGTCCACCAGCTTCAGCAGGACGAAGCTGACGACGCCCGTGTAGACGATCGTCACGACCACGCCCTGGATCTGGATGATCATCTGGCCCACGCCGCCGGCGGTCTCGCCGATCGCTTCGACCGCGAACAGGCCGGTGAGGATCGCGCCGACGATGCCGGCCACCCCGTGCACGCCCCAGACATCGAGGCTGTCGTCGTATTTGAGCATCTTCTTGAGCTCGGTCGAGGCCCACCACGAGGCGATGCCGGCGGCGATGCCGATCACCAGCGCGCCGATCGGGGCAACGAACCCGGCGGCCGGGGTGATGCCGACGAGGCCAGCGACTGCGCCCGAGATCACCCCGAGCACCGACGGCTTCCCCTTCACCGCCCACTCGGCGAACATCCAGGCGAGGGCGGCGGCCGCAGTGGCGATCTGCGTCACGGCGATCGCGAGCCCGGCATTGGCGTTCGACGCCGCCGCCGAGCCGCCGTTGAAGCCGAACCAGCCGACCCAGAGCAGCGAGGCGCCGATCACCGACAGTGAAAGGTTGAAGGGCGCCATGTTCTCGGTGCCGTAGCCGCGGCGCTTGCCGAGCACGATCGCGCCGACCAGGCCCGCGACACCCGCGTTGATGTGCACGACCGTGCCGCCGGCGAAGTCGAGCACGCCCCAGCCGTCCATGAAGCCGCCGCCCCAGACCCAATGGCAGACCGGGCTGTAGACCAGCAGCGACCAGAGCGCGAGGAACAGGAGCAGTGCGGAGAACTTCATCCGGTCGGCGAAGGCGCCGGTGATCAGTGCCGCCGTGATGATCGCAAAGGTCATCTGGAAGGTCATGAACACCGGCTCGGTGATCGTGCTGTCCTCCATCGGCTTGTCCCAGGTCTCCATCATGCCGGAGAGGAGCAGCTTGCCGAGGTCGCCGACATAGGCGCCGTCGCCCGAGAAGGCGAGGCTGTAGCCGGCCACCATCCAGACGATGGTGATCAGCGCGCAGGCGGCGAAGGACTGCATCAGCGTCGCGAGCACGTTCTTCTTGCGCACCATGCCAGCGTAGAACAGCGCCACACCCGGGATCGTCATCATCAGGACGATCACCGTGGAGGTCATCATCCAGGCCATGTCGCCGGTGTCGATCGTAGGCTCATCGGCCGCCGCGCCGGTGGCGAACAGCAGCACGGGCGCGGCGGCGGCCATCACCGCGAGCGCGCGCTTCGAGAGAGGTCGGGTCATCGGTGTCGTCATCCCCTGCTGGAGCTCAGAGCGCGGCCGCATCGGTCTCGCCGGTGCGGATGCGGATCGCGCGCTCGACCTCGAGCACGAAGATCTTTCCGTCGCCGATCTTTCCGGTATGCGCGCTCTTGGTGATGGCCTCGCAGACGGCATCGACCATGCCGTCCTCGACCACGAGCTCGATCTTGACCTTGGGCAGGAAGTTCACGTGGTACTCGGCCCCGCGATAGATCTCGGTCTGCCCCTTCTGTCGTCCGAACCCCTTCACCTCCGAGACGGTGAGGCCCTGCACACCGAGCGGTGTGAGCGCCTCGCGCACGTCGTCGAGCTTGAAGGGCTTGATGATCGCCATGATCAGTTTCATGCGTGTGTGTCCCCGCCGGTTGGTCGGCGCGGATCGCTTTCCAAGCGCCGTGCCAGATGGCGGCCTTCGCGCGGATGCACGGTTCGGCGCTGCGCGGCGGCGCAATCGATGCCCAAGAAGTGGGCACAAGCAGTGCATCCCGCTTGATTTCACGGCGTTCGGCCCGAGACTCTTGGACATGGCAGCAGAGCATGACGTGGCGGTGACGATCCTCGGCGCGGGGCCGGTCGGGGCCACGCTCGCCTGCCTGCTGGCCGAGGCCGGGGTGCCGGCCGCAGTGGTGGACCGCGCGCCACTCCCGCCGATGGAACTGCCCGCGTTCGACGGCCGCGCCTACGCGATCGCGCGCACCAGCCGCGATGTGCTGCGCGATGCCGGGGTGTGGGGACGGCTCGGGGGCCTTCCCTGCCCGATCCGGCGCATCCGCGTCTCCGACGGCAGGCTCGGGCGCGCGCCGAGCCCGCTCACCCTCACCTTCGACGCCGCCTCGGTCGGCGAGGACGCGTTCGGCTGGATGGTGGAGGCGCGGCACCTGCGGATTGCGCTCAACGCGCAGCTGCCGGACCTGCCCGGGCTCCGGGTGGCCGCACCGGCCGCAGTCGCCGAGATGGACCGCGACGCCGAACGCGCCTCGGTGCGGCTCGCCGACGGCACGGTGATCCGTTCGCGGCTCGTGGTGGCGGCCGAGGGGCGCGAGAGCGCCACGCGCGAGGCGGCGGGCATTCCGGTCACGCGCTGGGACTACCGCCAGGATGCGATCGTCGCCGCGGTCCGGCACGACCAGCCGCACGGCCACGCCGCCGTCGAGCACTTCCTGCCCGCCGGCCCGTTCGCGATCCTGCCGCTGCCGGGCGAGAACGGCGACGGGCGAACGAGCGCGATCGTCTGGACGGAACGGCGCGCGCAGGCGGCGCGGGTCTGGTCGCTGGACCCGTCAGGTTTCACGCGCGAGCTCGCACGGCGGCTCGGCGATCATCTGGGCGGGGTCGCGCCCGTCGGGATGCGCTGGCGCTATCCTCTCGGCGCGCTTGTGGCGCATCGCTACATCGGCACACGACTGGCGCTGGTCGGCGATGCGGCGCACGGGATCCACCCGATCGCGGGTCAGGGGCTCAACCTGGGGTTTCGTGATGTCGGCGAACTCGGCGCGCGCATCGTGTCGGCGTTCCATGCCGGGCGCGATGTCGGCGGCGCCGAGGTGCTCGCGGGATATCAGCGCGCGCGGCGGCCGGCGAACCTGATGATGCTCGCGGCGACTGATGCGCTGGACCGGCTGTTCTCGACCGATTTCGCGCCGGTGCGGCTCGCGCGCGATCTCGGGATCGCGGCGGTTGATCGTCTACCCCCCGTGAAGCGCGCGTTCATGCGCACGGCGATGGGGCTGAGCCCGCTCGGTGCCCTCAAGGTGGCGTGAGGCGCATTCCTGCCGCGATCCCGCCCTACGATTGTCCTCTAAGATGCGTTCAATGACGGTAGGGACGAACCGGGAGGACAGACCGATGCGCTTCGGAGTGCTGCTTGGACTGGGGATGGCCGTCGCGGCCATGTCCGCCAGCCCGGCTCTGGCCGACCGGGACCGCGGCCGCGGCTGGCATGGCGGGCATCACTATCACCAGCACCACCACTATCATCGCGGGCCGGGCTGGCACCGCGGGCGTGGCCACTATCGCGGCCCGCCGGTGGTCGTGGTGCGTCCGCCGCCGCGGGTCATCTATGCGCCGCCGCCTGTGATCTACGCGCCGCCTCCGGCCGTGGTGTACGGCTATCCGCCGCCGTATCGCTATCGCGCGCCGTTGGGCGTGTTGGCGAGCGCCCTGCGCGCCCGGGGCGGCGGGTCGCGGGGGGGTCGGGGGGCGCGCGGCGCCCCCGGAGTTCTTTTTGTCAGCGGGGCCGAGGGGAGGGATTCCCATGGCTTCGCTGGCCCGAGGGCCTGGTCCGCGGGCCCTTGCCCCGCACCCCCAATCCAGAGGGGGCGGCGCGCGTCGCTGGGCGCGCCGCAGGCCATAGCCCAAGGCACTGGGCGTCGCGTATCGTCTCCTGACTAGGGAGACGTCCATGAGCCTGCACCGGATGCTGCGCGCCCGCTCGGCCGAGACCCGCCCCGTCACCGTGGGGCTGATCGGCTGCGGCAAGTTCGCCTCGATGTTCCTCGCGCAGGTGCCGCGCACGCCCGGGCTGCACATCCGCGCCATTGCCGACGTCAATGTCGAACGCGCGCGCGCCACGCTCGCCCGGGTCGGCTGGGAGCCCGAGCGGATCGTCAACACCACCGAGGCCGTGCGCCACCGCGAGACCTTCCTCACGGACAGCGCCGCCGCCGTGATCGCCGATCCGAGGATCGAGGTGATCGTCGAGGCGACCGGCCACCCTGCGGCCGGCATCCGGCATGCGCTGCTGTCGATCGACGCCGGCAAGCACCTGGTGATGGTGAATGTCGAGGCGGATGTCCTCGCCGGCCCCGTGCTGGCGACGCGCGCGCGCCAGGCCGGCCTCGTCTATTCGCTCGCCTATGGCGACCAGCCGGCGCTGGTGTGCGAGCTCGTCGACACGATCCGCACCTCCGGCTTCGCCGTGGTGGCGGCCGGCAAGGGCACGAAGTACCTGCCGTCGTACCACGCCTCCACGCCCGCGAGCGTCTGGGGCCACTACGGGATCTCCGACGAGGACGCGAAGGCGGGAGGCATGAACCCGCAGATGTTCAACTCCTTTCTCGACGGCACCAAGAGCGGCATCGAGATGGCGGCGATCGCGAATGCCTCCGACCTCGCGGTGCCGGAAGACGGGCTCGCCTTCCCGCCCTGCGGCGCCGACGACCTGCCGCGGATCCTGCGCCCTGCCTCGGAGGGTGGGGTGCTGCCCGCGAAGGGGATGGTCGAGGTCGTCTCGTCGCTGGAACGGGACGGGCGGCCCGTGCATCGCGACCTGCGCTGGGGCGTCTATGCGGTATTCGAGGGCGAAACGGCCTATGTGCGCCGCTGCTTCGCCGAGTACGGCGTCGCGACCGATCCCTCGGGCCGCTATGCCGCGCTCTACCGCCCCTACCACCTGATCGGGCTCGAGCTTGGTGTCTCGATCGCATCGGTGGCGCTGCGCGGCGAACCGACCGGCGCGCCGGAGGCGTGGCGAGGCGACGTCGCCGCTACGGCCAAGCGTGCGCTCGCCGCTGGCGAGGTGCTCGACGGTGAAGGCGGTGCCACGGTTTGGGGCAAGTGCATCCCGGCCGCGCGCGCGGCCGCGCAGGGCACGCTGCCAATCGGGCTCGCGCACGGCGTACGGCTCAAGCGCGCGGTGAGCGTCGGCGAGGTGCTGCGCTGGTCGGACGTGGAGTTCGACGCGACCGACGAGGCGGTACGGCTGCGCCGCGCCATGGAGGAGAGCCACCGCCCAGCCCAGGCGGCGGCCTGACGTTCTGCCGCGGGCTTGCGCTCGATCAAGGCGCGCGCGCTGCCCGCGTGATCCCCTCTCGGCCCAACGGACCGGGAGGGACAGTCATGACCGAAGCGCTCGTGCTCGACCTCGCCGAGGTCGGCCAGACCGATGTCGGCCGCGTCGGCGGCAAGAACGCCTCGCTCGGCGAGATGATCCGGGCGCTCTCGGCGGCCGGCGTGCGGGTGCCGCCCGGCTTCGCCACCACCGCGGCGGCGTATCGCGCGCATCTCGACGCGCACGGCCTGCGCCCGCGCATCGAGGCGGCGCTCGCGCGCTACCACGACGGCGCGGCGACCTTGCAGGAGACAGGGACGGCGATCCGGCGCCTGCTGCTCGACACCGACTTCACGCCCGACCTCGCGGACGCCATCCGCGCTGGCTATCGCCGGCTGGGGGAAAGCCTCGGCACGCCCGAGCCCGCCGTCGCGGTGCGCTCCTCGGCGACCGCCGAGGACCTTCCGACCGCGTCCTTCGCCGGCCAGCAGGAGACCTTCCTCAACGTGCGCGGCGAGCGCGCGCTGATCGATGCCTGCCGCGCCTGCTACGCCTCGCTGTTCACCGACCGCGCCATCGCCTATCGCGAGATTCAGGGCTTCGAGCATATGCAGGTCGCGCTCTCGGTCGGCGTGCAGGCGATGGTGCGCGCCGATATCGGCGGATCGGGCATCATGTTCACGATCGACACCGAGAGCGGGTTTCCCGGCGTGGTGCTGATCTCCGCCGCCTGGGGGCTTGGCGAGCCTGTCGTGCAGGGATCGGTCGATCCCGACCGCTACCTCGTCTTCAAACCGCCGCTCGCCGATCCCGCCAAGATGCCGATCCTCGACAAGACGCGCGGGTCGAAGGCGCAGAAGCTGATCTACGCGACCGGCGGCAGCGCGCGCACCACGATGGTCGAAACGACGCGGCGCGAGCAGAGCGCGCTCGTGCTGTCGGACGCCGAGATCCTCGATCTCGCCCGCGCCGGCGTGGCGATCGAGCGCCACTACCGAAGGCCGATGGACATCGAATGGGCGAAGGACGGCGCGACGGGCGAGATCTTCATCGTCCAGGCGCGGCCCGAGACGGTGCACGGCACGCGCCAGGGCGGCAGCCTGCGCACCTGGAGGCTCACCGGCAAGCCGCGCCCGCCGATCCTCACCGGCGCGGCGGTGGGCGAGAAGATCGCCGCCGGCCCGGTGCAGGTGGTGCACTCGCCCGAGGCGATCGCCGAGTTCCGCGAGGGCGCGGTGCTGGTGACGGAATCGACCGATCCCGACTGGGTGCCGCTGATGAAGAAGGCGGCCGGCATCGTCACCGACCATGGCGGCCCGACCAGCCATGCCGCGATCGTCTCCCGCGAGCTCGGCCTGCCGGCCGTGGTCGGCACGCAGCGCGCGACCGCGACGCTGCGCGACGACCAGGAGGTGACGCTCTCCTGCGCCGAGGGCGATGAGGGCCGCGTCTATGACGGTCGCGTGAAGTTCAGCTCGACCGAGCTCGATCTCTCGACCATCCCCGAGACGCGCACGGCGATGATGCTGAACATCGCCTCGCCGGCCGCGGCGCTGCGCTGGTGGAAGCTTCCCGCCAAGGGGATCGGGCTCGCGCGCATGGAGTTCATCGTCTCGGCGGTGATCAAGGCGCATCCGATGGCGCTGGTGCATTTCGACACGGTGACCGACCCGGCGGCGCGGCGCGAGATCGAGGCGCTGACGCGCGGCTCCCCCGACAAGCCTGCCTACTTCGTCGACACGCTGGCGCGCGGGCTCGCGCGGATCGCCGCGCCCTCGCACCCGCATCCGGTGATCGTGCGGATGAGCGACTTCAAGTCGAACGAGTACGCGCATCTGCTCGGCGGCGCGCCGTTCGAGCCCAACGAGGAGAACCCCATGCTGGGCTTGCGCGGGGCCTCGCGCTACTACTCGCCGCGCTACCGCGACGCCTTCGCGCTAGAGTGCAAGGCCGTGCTGAAGGCGCGGCGCGAGATCGGCGCCGACAACATCGTCGTGATGATCCCGTTCTGCCGCACCCCGGCCGAGGCCGACAAGGTGCTCGCTGTGATGGCCGAGCATGGGCTCGTGCGCGGCGAGGACGGGCTCGAGGTCTATGTGATGTGCGAGATTCCCGCCAACGTTATCCTCGCCGAGCAGTTCGCGGAACGATTCGACGGGTTCTCGATCGGCTCGAACGACCTCACCCAGCTCGTGCTCGGCGTCGATCGCGACAGCACCGAGCTGCGCGAGCTGTTCGACGAGCGCGACGAGGCGGTCAAGCGCATGATCGCGGAGGTGATCCGGCGCGCGCACGCCTGCGGCCGCAAGGTCGGGATCTGCGGCGAGGCGCCCTCGAACCACCCGGACTTCGCCGCCTTCCTGGTCGAGTGCGGCATCGATTCGGTGTCGCTCAACCCCGACGGCTTCGTCGCCGCCGCCAAGCGCGTCGCCGAGGCCGAGGCTCAGCGCGCGAGCGCGGCCACGAGAACCCCGGCGGCGGCGAGGTAGAGCAGGCAGGCCGGCAGGGTGCGGCGCAGGATCGCGCCCTCGCGGCCGGCAATGCCGACCGCGGCGGCGCCGGCGACGATGTTGTGCGGACAGATGATGTTGCCGACCCCTGCGCCCACGCCCTGCGCGGCCAGCATCAGCAGCACCGGCTGATCGAGCCGCGTGGCGGTCGCCTCCTGGAACGCGGTGAACAGGATGTTCGAGGCGGTCGCCGAGCCGGTGACGAAGGTGCCGAGAGCGCCGACCAGCGGCGCGGTGAGCGGAAACGCCGCGCCCAACGTGTCGGCGGCGAAGGCCGCGAGCGCGTCGATCATGCCCGCGTGCAGCATCAGCCGCGACAGGATCAGCATCGCCACCAGCGCGGCCGTGACGGGACCGAGCCGTTGCGCGGCCTTCAGGAGCGCGGTGCGCACCTCCCCCGCGCGCGCCCTCTGCATCGCGCCGCCGGCGAGGAACCCCGCCATCAGCATCGTGCCGGGATGGAACAGCGGCCGCACCGAGGCGCCGAACCCGCCCGACAGCGACCACGCGATCACGACGGACTCGAGCGGCGCCCGCACGGCCGACACC
>NZ_JBHYDW010000141.1:0-2176 GCF_051860475.1 Elioraea sp.
CGTGGGGAACGCGCTCACGCCGGCGCTCGAGCGGCTCGAGGCGCGGTTCGGCCGCGCCGCGCAGGTGGAGGTCGCGGTCGAGGGCCTGCACACCTTCTTCGATGCGTTCCGTGCCTGCAACAACGAGGAGAACCTCTCCGTGCTCGGGCCCTGGGTGTTCAGCGTGAAGCCCAAGCTCTCGCCCGCGGTGCAGGGGCGGTTCGACACTGCCCCGCACCAGCCGCCCGCCAAGACCGCCTGGGGGCGCCACGTGCGCGCGGTCGCCGGCGCGCGCATCCGCGCGCTGCTGGCGGGCGGGGGCGTGCTCGTGTTCCCGACCTCGCCGGTGCCGGCCCCGCTGCTCGCCTCCTCGACCGAGGAGATCATGGCGATCCGCGAACAGACGATCGGCGTCACCTCGATCAGCGGCTTCTCGGGCGCGCCCGAAGTGACCATTCCCGTCGCGCGCGTCGATGGCGCGCCGGTGGGGCTCAGCCTGCTTGCCGGGCCGGGGCGCGACCGCGCGCTGCTCGCGATGGCCGAGGCGGCCGCGACCGCGCTCGGGATCGGCGAGAGCGGTTGAGCTACGCCGCCACAAGACGGTTGCGCGAGCGCATCCATCCAGCGTAGAACGGTTCCGCAGTCGCCACGGGGGAGAGCATGCAGATCACGCGCCTGATCAGGGGCTGCGCCGCGGCGGTGCTCCTGCTTGCCGCCGCCTGCACCGATCTGTCCGCGGTGCGCGACTTCTCGCGCCTGGCGGCCAATACCGCCGACTATCGCGGACTGGTGGAACGCTACGCGGCCTACGGGGATCGTCTCGCGTTCTATCGCGAGCGGCCGGTGGATGTGGGCGATCGGGCGGCGCAGCGCGAGGGGCTGCTCGCGTTGCATACCGCGCTCACCGGCTACATGGCCGCGCTCGGCGACCTCGCCGACGATGCCACCGTCGCAGTATCGACCGCGCCGCTCGCCCAGGCGGCGCAGAAGGCGTCGCTGTTCGATACGGCGATGACGCCGCGCGTGCAGGCGCTGGGCGACATCGTCGCACGCGCGGCGACGGGACGGTGGCGCCAGCGCGAACTCGCGCGGGTGATCGAGGACGGCAACGCGCCGGTGCAGGACATCACCGCCCGGCTGGTGCGCTTCGCCGAGGGGCTTGCCGCGGAGGATCTGGAGGAGCGGCGCATCGCCGCCTTCACCTACGACCTCGCGGCGCGCCGCTCGAACGATCCGGCGGGCCTCCGGGCGTTGCGCGAGTGGCGCATGCAGCGGCTTGCCGAGATCGACGCGCGCGCGGGCTCACGCGACGCCTTCATCGCCGCGATGCGCCGGATCGGCGAGGGGCACCAGACGCTCTACGACAGCCGTGACCGGCTGTCGGCGCAGGAGACGCTGCGCCAGATCCGAGCAGTGAACGGCCAGCTCCGCACCATCGGCCGGCTGCTGCAGTCAGCGGTGCTCTAGGGGAGGGGACGCGATGCCCGAGGTGACGGACGGCTTCGAGATCGCCCGCGAAATGGGCGACGCCGCGAAGGCGGTGATGGACCGGCTGATGGCCGACTTCGAGACGCTCAGCAAGGACGAGGTGCGCGAGCTCGAGGATCTCGCCTGGGATCTGCAGAGCCAGGCTGCGCGCATCCGCACGCTCGCGGTCGGCACGCTGCTCGCGGAGGCGGGGACCAGCATCGAGGCCATCAATCGCGAAACGAAACGGGCGCGCAAGGCGATCAAGGACATCGGCAAGGTGCGTCAGGCGATCGCGATCGGCGCGGCATTGCTGACGCTCGCCTCGGCGATCGCGACGAAGAATGCGGCCGGGCTGAAGGCCGGCTTCAACACCCTGAAGGGCGAACTGAAGGAGCCGGCGAAGGAGCTCGGCGAGACGATCGTGAAGAAGGTTAAGGGGTAGCGGCCGGTCCGATCACCCAGGCTCCCCTGAGGTCCGCGCGGCCGCTTCGGGCGGCCCGTTTGTCAGGCGGACCGTTGGCGCACCGGTTCGACGCGCCGAGCAGAGGCCTTCAGTGAGCCAAGCAGCGCAAGGCCGAACGCCAGCAGAGCGAGCGACTGTGGCTCCGGAACATCCGTCGGTGGCGGCGAGGGCGGCACAATGAAGTGCAGCCCGCCGGCGGAGAACTGGGCGTTGATGGGTATGGGCAGTGCGGTGATGGAGGGGCCGGCATTGGTCAGGAAGTCG
>NZ_JBHYDW010000141.1:2273-11607 GCF_051860475.1 Elioraea sp.
CCAGCGGCAGGTGCCACGCGCCGGCGGCATCGACGGTGAGCCCGCCGGCGGAGAACTGGGCGTTGATGGGTATGGGCAGTGCGGTGATGGAGGGGCCGGCATTGGTCAGGAAGTCGGTCTGGCTGGCGTAGCTGACCAGGAACAGGTCGGTCTCGCCGGGGACGGCGATGTCGCGCTCCAGCAGCAGGTGCCACGCGCCGGCGGCATCGACGGTGAGCCCGCCGGCGGAGAACTGGGCGTTGATGGGTATGGGCAGCGCGGTGATGGAGGGGCCGGCATTGGTCAGGAAGTCGGTCTGGCTGGCGTAGCTGACCAGGAACAGGTCGGTCTCGCCGGGGACGGCGATGTCGCGCTCCAGCAGCAGGTGGACGCTGGAGAGCGCCGGGCTCGATGCCGCGAGGCAGGCAGCGAGCGCGACCCCGCGAAGCCTGTTGATCCCGACGCGTGCGAGTGCAGCCATGGTGGCTCTCCCTTGCCGTCGAACGATGGGAGAGACCGACACGCAAGAAACAGGCCAATCATTTTGAACTGTTTATAGTCAAGCCATTACCCCCTTCGCGCCGCGGCATCGGGACGTGCCTGTAAAATTTCCCGACACCGGCCCCGTCAATCTTCCTGACACTGTCCGGGCTATCGCCCGGCGCCGGCCGCGAAGCGCACCGCCTCCTCGGCCGCGCGGATCAGCGCGCGCGCCTTGTGCACCGTCTCCTGGTACTCGGTCTCCGGATCGCTGTCGGCGACCACGCCCGCGCCGGCCTGCACGTACATCGTGCCGTCCTTCACCACGGCGGTGCGCAGGCCGATGCAGGTGTCCATGTCGCCGCCGGCGGCGAAGTAGCCGATGCAGCCGGCATAGACGCCGCGCCGCTCGGGCTCCAGTTCCTCGATGATCTCCATCGCCCGCACCTTGGGCGCGCCCGACAGCGTGCCGGCCGGGAACCCGGCCATCAGCGCATCGACCGCATCAAGCCCCGGCCGCAGCCGCCCCTCCACATGCGAGGAGATGTGCATGACGTGGCTGTAGCGCTCGACCGTGAACTGCTCCTTCACCTGCACCGTGCCGATCGCGGCGACCCGGCCGACATCGTTCCGCCCCAGGTCGAGCAGCATCAGGTGCTCGGCGCGCTCCTTCGGATCGTTCAGCAGATCCTGCTCGAGGCGGAGATCCTCCTCATGCGTCGCACCGCGCGGGCGGGTGCCGGCGAGCGGGCGGATCGTGACGATGCCCTCGCGCAGCCGCACCATGATCTCGGGCGAGGAGCCGACCACCGCGAAGCCGCCGAAATCGAGGAAGAACAGGAAGGGCGAGGGGTTGAGCCGCCTGAGCGAACGGTAGAGCGCGAAGGGCGGCAGCGCGAAAGGCACGGCGAAGCGCTGGCTGGGCACGATCTGGAAGGCGTCGCCGGCGTGGATGTACTCGACCGCCTTCGCGACCGCCGCCTGGTACGCCTCCTGCGTCATGTTGCTGCGCACCTGGCCGAGATCAGGCGGCGCGGCTGGTGCAGCCGGCGGCGGCGGCAGCGGCCGCGCCATCGCCGCGGCGGCGGCGGCGAGCCGTGCCTCGGCAGCCGCGCGCGCGGTGTCGGCATCGACGCCCGGCTGCGGCCGCACGGCAGTGGCGAAGGTCAGCGTGTCGGCGACCGTGTCGAACACGGCGACGATGGTCGGGCGCAGCAGGATCCCGTCGGGCACGCCGAGCGGATCGGGGTTCCTTTCCGGAATGCGCTCGATGCGCCGGACGAAGTCGTAGGCGAGATAGCCCACCACGCCGGCACTCATCGGCGGCAGGCCCGGCGGCACGTCCACGCGGCTCTCGGCGAGCAGCCGGCGCAGGCTGGCGAGCGCGCCGACCTCCTCCGCGCGCCAGCCGTCCGGGTCGGTGAGCGCGAACCGGTTCACCTCGGCCAGGTCGCCGCGCACCCGCCAGACAAGATCCGGGTCGAGCATGATGATCGAGTAGCGGCCGCGCGTCGCCCCGCCCTCGACGCTCTCCAGCAGCACCGAGTTCGGCCGTCCGGCGGCGAGCTTCAGGAACGCCGAGACCGGCGTTTCCAGGTCCGAGACCGTGGTGGTCCAGAGCAGCTGCGGCACGCCGGACTCGTAGCGCGCCCGGAACATGGCCGCATCGGGCAGCTTCGGGCTCACGGCGCGTCGCCGGCGATGAGCTGAGCCGCCTGCGGATTGATCTGGACATTGGCACGGTCGCGCAGCGCCTGGACGAACTGCGCCTCGAGATCGGCCGCGAGCGCCGCCGCGATCTGCTCGCGCTGCCGCTCGATCGCCGGCTGGTCCGCCGTACCTGGGACGATCTCGACCACCGAGGCGACCAGGAAGCCCGCGCTGCCCTCGATCATGGTCGCCTCGCCGCGCCTGAGCGCGAACAGCGCCTGCGCGAGCTGCGGCGGCAGCGCCGCGCCACCGCCCGCATCCCGCGTGAAGGGCTCGGTGCGGCGGGGGGTCCATCCGGCCGCGCGCGCCGCCTCGTCGAGCGGCCGGCCGGCGCGCGTTTCAGCGAGCAGCGCGGCCGCCTGCTCCTCCATCGCACGGCGCCGTGCCGCGCGCTCCCACGCCGCGCGCACATCGCGCTCGACCTCGGCGAGCGGACGGAGCGCGGGCGGCGTCACCCCGCCGACGCGCACGACGTAGAAGGTGCCGCCGCGCGTCTCGGTGAGCCGTGTCGATTCGCCGATGCGGGCCTCGAACACGGCGGTGATGATCTCGCCCGGCTCGGCGCCGAGCTCCACCGGATTGCCCGCGGAATCGCGGCCCTCGGCATCCATCGCCGCCACCTGCACCAGCCGGAGTTCGTGCCGCCGCGCGACCTCGGTCAGCGGAATGCCCTCGGCGATGCTGTCCTCGATCCGGTTCGCGCGGGCGTAGATCTGGTCCGCGGCACGTTCCAGGGCCACCAGACGCGCAAGCTCCTCTCTGACGCTGTCGAAGCCGCGCTCGCTCGCCGGCGCGATCTCGTCGACCCGCAGCACGTGCCAGCCGAACGGGCTCTGCACCGGGTCGGTGACCGACCCGGCCGGCGCGGCGAAGGCAGTCTCCGCGAGCCCTGGCAGCGGCAGGGCGGACCGGTCCACCAGGCCGAGCTCGGTCGCGCTGCCACCGGCCTCCTGGGCCTGCGCGGCGATCGTGGCGAAGGCCGTTCCGCGCCGCCACGCCTCGGCGATCGCGCGCGCCACCTCGCGGTCCGGCACCACCGCCTGGGCGAGCCGCCGCCGCTCGGGCGTGGAGAACTCCGCGCGGCGCTCCTCGTAGGCCTCGCGCAGCTCGCGGTCCGAGAGCCGGATCTCGCGCGCGACGTCGTCCGGGGTCAGCAGCACGAGATCGAACTGCCGGAGCTCGGGCGCGGAGAACAGGTCGGGATTGTTCTCGTGGAACCGCACGAGCTGCTCGGCGCTCGGCGCCGGCGGCGCCGGCGCGGCCATGAACGGCAGCTCAACGAGATCGGCCACGCGCCGTTCAGCGTGGAACGCGTGGACAGTGCGTGCGAGGGCGCGGGGCACGGTCGCACCCGCCCGGACCGAGCCGACGACCTGCTGCCGGGCGAGGTCTCCGCGCAGGAGCTCGAGGAAACGCCGCTCGCTCAGCCCGTTGTTGCGCAGGAAGGACTCGAACTGGACCCGCGAGAACCGGCCGTCCGCGCCCTGGAAGCCGGGTGCCTCGAGGATCGCCCCGCGCAACGCCTCGTCGGTGACCACCACCCCGCGCGTCGCGGCTTCAGCGCCGACCGCGCGGAGAGCCACCAGGCGCGCGAGCGTGGCGTCGGCGATGGCGCGGCGCACCTGCTCGGTCGGCTCGAACTCGCCGCCGAAGCTGCGGCGGAGCTGAGAGACCTCGCGCTGGTAGGCGTCGGTCGCCTCGGCGAGCGAGACCGTCTCGCCGGCGACCGTCGCGATCGAACGGTCGGCGCCGCCGCCGCGAACGAAATCCTCGATCCCCCAGACCGCGAAGGAGGCGATCAGGATCACGAACAGCCCCTTGACGATCCAGTGGTTCAGCGAGTTGCGGATGGCGGTCAGCATCGCGCGCTTGGGCTCCGTGGGCGCTTGCGAACGGGCGCGGACCCTAGAGCAGCGCGCCCCCGGGGGCAACGCACGGGCTTGCGCGGCGTCGCGCGGCCGTGTGAGAGGCGGGGGCGAGGAGGACCGCCATGCCGAGACAGCTGATCGCCGGGAACTGGAAGATGAACGGGCTGACCGTACCCGGGGCGCGGCTCGCGGGCGCGATCCGCGAGGCGGTGGCCGCCGCGCCGCCGCCCTGTGACCTGCTGATCTGTCCGCCCTTCACCCTGGTGGGCACTCTCGCGCACGTGATGCTGGGCTCGGGTGTGGCGGTCGGGGCGCAGGACTGCCACGCCAAACCCGCCGGCGCGCATACCGGCGACGTCTCGGCGCCGATGCTGAAGGACGCGGGCGCGACCGCGGTGATCCTCGGCCACTCCGAACGCCGCACCGAGCCCGGCGAGCGCGAGGCCGCGGTGCGCGCCACGGCCGGGGCGGGGCGGGCGGCGGGGCTCGGGCGGATCGTCTGGGTGGGCGAGACGCTGGCCGAGCGCGAGGCCGGACGGCAGGAGGCGGTGGTGGCCGCGCAGCTCGCCGGCTCCGTGCCGGAGGGTTTCCCGGGGTCCGGCGTGGTGGCCTACGAGCCGGTCTGGGCGATCGGCACCGGCCGGACGCCGACCGAGGCCGACATCGCCGCGATGCACGCGATGATCCGTCGGGTGCTCGGCGAGCGCTTCGGTGCGACCGGCGGGCGCGTGCCGATCCTGTACGGCGGCAGCGTGAAGCCGTCGAACGCAGAGACGATCCTTGCGCTGCCGGAGGTCGGCGGCGCGCTGGTGGGCGGGGCGAGCCTGGTCGCGGAGGACTTCCTGGCGATCGCAGCAGCGGCGGCATGACCGGGGGTCAGAGCCGCTCGCGCGCTCCGGGCGTCCAGTGCGTCGTTGGCCGCCTCGGCGCCGGCGGTCAAGATCGTCGCCAGCAGCACGGCCGCGGTGGGCCATCCAAGGCGGGCCGAGGGCATCTGGGCCATGAGCGTCGATCCACGTGGGCCGGTCTGTCAACGCCATGCGCGCCAGGGGTGGCGCGGACCGGGCCGAGCCGCTAGAAGGCGCCGGTCGCGCGGCCGGGACCGTCCGACCCCGAGGAACCCATGAACTCGATTCTCCTGATCATCCACCTGCTGGTGACGCTGTCGCTGATCGTGGTCGTGCTGCTCCAGCGGAGCGAGGGGGGGGGCCTCGGCATCGGCTCCTCGGGGGGGATGGGCAGCTTCATGGGCGGGCGCGGTACCGCCAACCTGCTGACCCGTACCACGGCGATCCTCGGCGCGATGTTCTTCGCGCTCAGCCTGGCGCTGGCGCTGCTGAACCAGGGTACCCACCAGCCGCGGTCCCTGCTCGATTCGCCGGCCCCGACCGCGCCGGCGCCCGCGCTGCCGTCGCTGCCGTCCGTCCCGACCAACTGAAAAACCGGCCGTTTGGCTGACCTGCGCCCGCCCCGGTTGTGGCGGGGCACCGATCACGCGTATCAGAGGGGTCCATGACGCGATACGTGTTCATCACGGGCGGCGTGGTCTCCTCCCTCGGCAAGGGAATTGCCTCCGCAAGCCTCGGTGCGCTGCTCCAGGCCCGCGGCTTCCGCGTGCGGCTGCGCAAGCTCGACCCGTACCTCAACGTCGATCCGGGGACGATGAGCCCCTATCAGCACGGCGAGGTCTACGTCACCGATGACGGGGCGGAGACCGATCTCGATCTTGGCCACTACGAGCGTTTCACCAGCGTGGACGCGACCAGGGCCGACAACGCGACCACCGGGCGCATCTACTCGACCGTGATCGCGCGCGAGCGCCGGGGCGACTATCTCGGCGGCACGGTGCAGGTGATCCCGCATGTCACGGATGCCATAAAGGAAGCGATCACGGCACCCGCCACCATGCCCGATGGTGCGGAGCCGGACTTCGTGCTGGTCGAGATCGGCGGCACGGTGGGCGACATCGAATCCCTGCCGTTCCTCGAGGCGATCCGCCAGCTCGGCAACGAGATCGGGCCGGCCCGCGCGCTGTTCGTGCACCTGACGCTGGTGCCGTATATCCCCTCGGCCGGCGAGTTGAAGACGAAGCCCACGCAGCACAGCGTCAAGGAGCTGCTCGGCGTGGGCATCCAGCCGCAGATCCTGCTCTGCCGCTCCGACCGGCCGATCCCGGAGGGCGAGCGGCGCAAGATCGCGCTGTTCTGCAACGTCCGCCAGGAGGCGGTGATCGCGGCGCTCGACGTCGACACGATCTACGCCGTGCCGACCGCCTATCACCGCGAGGGGCTGGACCGCGAGGTGCTGCGCCATTTCGGCCTCCAGCACGACGACGAGCCGGATCTCTCCGCTTGGCAGCGCATCGTCGACACCGTGCGCGCGCCCGAGGGCGAGGTGACGATCGCAGTGGTCGGCAAGTACACGAACCTGCTCGACAGCTACAAATCGCTCTCCGAGGCGCTGACCCACGGCGGCGTCGCCAACAGCGTGCGGGTGAAACTGGACTGGGTGGACAGCGAGATCTTCGAGACCCCGGGCGCGATCCACCGGCTGGAGGGCGTGCACGGCATCCTCGTGCCCGGTGGCTTCGGCGAGCGCGGCACGCCCGGCAAGATCGAGGCGGTGCGGTTCGCGCGCGAACGCCGCGTGCCGTTCTTCGGCATCTGCTTCGGCATGCAGATGGCGGTGATCGAGGCGATGCGGAACCTGGCCGGGATCGAGAACGCATCCTCCACCGAGTTCGGTCCCTGCGAGCATCCCGTGGTCGGTCTGCTCACGGAGTGGACGCGCGGCAACGAGGTCGAGCGGCGCGACCAGGGCGGCGATCTCGGCGGCACGATGCGGCTCGGCGCGTATCCCTGCGTGCTCCAGCCGGGCTCGCTGGTGCGCGGGATCTACGACGCGGCGCGGATCAGCGAGCGGCATCGCCACCGCTACGAGGTGAACATCCGCTACAAGCCGCTGCTGGAGGAGAGTGGTCTGCTGTTCTCTGGCATGAGCCCCGACGGCACGCTGCCCGAGATCGTCGAGTTGCCGGGCCATCCGTGGTTCGTCGGCGTGCAGTTCCACCCCGAGCTGAAGAGCCGGCCGTTGAGCCCGCATCCGCTGTTCGCCTCGTTCATCGAGGCGGCGGTGAAGCAGGCGCGGCTGGTGTGAGCCCGATCGCGATGCGCCCGGTCGGCATGGTGCGCTCGACCCGCGCCGCGCCGACCGATGACGGCTGGGACGCCGAGACCGCGCGGATCGAGCTCGACAGCGCGCGGTTCGGGCCGGAGGCGCTGGTGGGCCTCGACGCGTTCAGCCATGTCGAGGTGGTGTTCGTGTTCGACCGCGTGGACGAGGCCAGGGTCTGCACCGGCGCGCGCCATCCGCGCGACGATGCCTCGTTGCCGCGGCTCGGCATCTTCGCCCAGCGCGGCAAGGACCGGCCGAACCGGATCGGGCTGACGGTCTGCCGGGTGCTGCGGATCGAGGGCACGGTGGTCCACGTCGCGGGGCTGGACGCGATCGACGGGACGCCCGTGCTGGACCTCAAGCCGTGGATGGCGGTGTTCGCGCCGCGCGGACCCGTTGAGGAGCCGAACTGGTCGATCGAGCGGATGCGGGGCTACTGGTGAGTGCGCGCGTCGTCCGCGTCGGCGGGCTGGAGCTCGGCAACCACCGTCCGCTGGCGCTGATCGCGGGGCCGTGCCAGATCGAGAGCCGCGACCACGCGCTGGAGGTGGCCGCGGCGCTCACCGAGATTGCTGCCGCTGCCGGGATCGGCCTGATCTTCAAGTCCTCCTACGACAAGGCGAACCGCACCAGCGTGTCGGGCGCACGCGGCGTCGGGATGGCGAAGGGGCTCGCGATCCTCGCCGAGATCCGTGAGACGCTGGCCGTGCCGGTGCTGACGGATATACACGGCGAGGACCAGGTCGCGCCGGCGGCGGAGGCGGTGGACGTGGTCCAGATCCCCGCCTTCCTGTGCCGTCAGACCGATCTGCTGCTCGCCGCCGGACGGACGGGGCGGGTGGTAAACGTCAAGAAGGGCCAGTTCCTTGCGCCGCGGGACATGGCGAATGTCGCGGCCAAGGTCGCCTCCACGGGCAACGAGAACATCCTGCTGACGGAACGGGGCGTCTCGTTCGGTTACAACACGCTGGTTGCCGACATGCGCGCGCTGCCGATCATGGCCGAGACCGGCTATCCGGTGGTGATGGACGCGACCCACGCGGTGCAGTCGCCGGGCGGGCAGGGCAGCGCCTCGGGCGGCGATCGCCGCTTCGCCCCGGTGCTCGCGCGCGCGGCCGTGGCGGTCGGCGTGGCAGCGGTGTTCATCGAGACGCATCCCGACCCCGACCGCGCGCCCTCGGATGGCCCCAACATGATCCCGCTCGCCGAGATGCCGGCGCTGATCGCGCGGCTGATGGCGTTTGACCGGGTGGCGAAGGGCGCGTGATCCTGGTCCGGCTGCTGACGGCGGCGGACCGCGTGGGACTCCGCGCGTTGCGCGCGCGCGCCCTGACCGAGGACCCGGCGAGCTTCGGCCGCACGGCGGAGGAAGAGGCAGGCGTCGAGCGCCTGCCGATGGAGGCCTCGCTGGAGGCGCCCTGGCCCGCGACCTTCCTGATCGGCGCCGAGCGCGACGGCGTGCTCGTCGGCATCTGTGGCACCTACCAGGGGCAGACCGCCAAGACACGCCATACGGCGGAGATCGTCTCAGTCTATGTCGCGCCTGAGGCGCGGGGGCTCGGCGTCGGAGCGGCGCTGGTGACGGAGGCGCTGGCGCGGCTCGCGGGCGCCGGGATCGCGGTCGCGAAACTTTCGGTCGCCGAGGAGTCGGTCGCGGCGCGACGGCTGTACGAACGGTGCGGCTTCGAGATTTATGGCCGCGAGCCCGCCGGCTATCGCTGGCAGGGGCGCGACTGGACGCTGCTGCTCATGCGGCGGGAGCTGACACCACCCTTGCGCTGACCCGTGCATCCCGTCATCGCGGCGGTGTCGTGCTGCGGTCAGAGTTGGGGCGGGCGGGATCCCCTCCGGTGGCCAGGGCGGCACGATCTTCGTCGGCCGCGATGTGGCCAGGCGCCGGCTGGAGGTTCGTCGGCGGCCGGCGGACGAGGGCTCCTCGGCCGGGTTCACCAGCACCGTGCCGGACCGCCTTCTGGCCGGGCTCTCCCCCGCTCCGAGGGTCGGGAGACGACGTCGCCGCTCAAGCCATCCGGTGGCTTGGCAGGACGCTTGCCGCGGCGCGGGCGCATGACTAGGGTCCGCGCCGTTGGCGGGGCGTAGCGCAGCCTGGTAGCGCGTCTGCC
>NZ_JBHYDW010000142.1:0-11090 GCF_051860475.1 Elioraea sp.
CCGCGTCCAGCGGATATCGATGAACTCCACGCCGGCGAGCGGCCAGCCGACCTCGCGCGCCAACACCGCGGCGCGGTCCTGGAACAGCACGCGATCCTGCCGCGCCACGACGTGCGGGAAGACGCGCAGGTCCCGCTCGCTCGGCTCGGGCAGGCCAGCGCAGGGATCGGGCGCCGCCTCCTGCGCGGCGGCGCGGCGCTCCATCGCCTCGGCCTCGCGCCGCGCCGCCTCGACCCCCGGCGGCGGCGCCGCACTCGCGACCTGCATGGGGGCAGGCTCGCCGGTGCAGCGGAGCTGGTTCGCGGTCTCAGCGCCGATAGCGCCAAGCCGGCCAAGCGCGGAGCAGATCGCCGCGATCGACGCGGCCTGGCTCGCGAGGTCCTGGCCGAGCTGGGCGAGCAGGCGACGCGCATCCTCGGGCGGGAAGATGTGCACCACCAGCCCGACGAACGCGACCTGACCCTCGGGCGGGGCGGCGAGGAAGCGCTCGCGCCGTTCCAGCACGAAGCCGGTGGTCTTCAGCCCGAGCTCGATCTCGGCGACGCGCCGGTCGCTCTCGCTCCGCTCGCGCGCGAGCCAGACCTGGCTGCCGCCGATCGTGAGCGAGGTCAGCACGGTGGCGATCGAGACCACCACGCCGATCCGTGCGCCGATCCCGCGTCCCTCGCGCTTTGCCCGCGCGGTCTCGGCCTCGAGCTTGGCGATCTCGGCCTCAAGCTTGCGGCGCGCCAGATCGTCGGTGCCGTCCGTTCCCGCCATGCAGCCTCCATAGCATGACAGGAACGAGTCGACGCAGCCGGGTCAGGACCGGTTGGCCCCGCGCGGCCAGGCGTTGATCGACCAGTCGTAGTCGTCGCCGTCGATGCGGTTGCGCGCACGCAGCGCGGCGGCGAGCCGCGGTTCGGTATAGAGCAGCAGATGCGCGATTACGCCGGCGTCACTGTCGCCGAAATCGTCGCGGAACCACTTGTAGATCGAACTGACATCGATCCGACCGTTCGGACGCACGGAGACGCCGCGCGAATGGTTGACGAAGGCGCGCGCGCCCTGGTCCATGTCCGCCTCCAGCGTGGCCGGGCGCCAGGCGGTCCGCTTGAGGTTCGGGCAGCCGATCGAGGCGCAGTTGACCACGTAATGGACGCGCGGATCACGCCAGATGGGGCGCATGATGCGGTGCTCGATGTCGTCGAGGCTCAGCGCCTCGCCCTGCACCCGCATCAGCTTGCGACCCCAAGGACCGAAGCTGAACAGGCCGGGACTGATGCGGATCTCGGTGATCGAGCGCACCGGCCAGTGCTCCAGGATCAGCAGCACCGTGCGCGCGTTGTAGAGATTGCCCCAGAAGCAGAACTGCTCCGGCCGGTCGAGCGCATCGACGTCGGTCGCCTCCAGCATCCGCACATAGGCGGCCAGCGCAGCCTCGTCGGCGCCCTTGGCGGCGGCGTAGGAGATATGGTGCACGCCGTCCTCGCCCGCGTGGACGTGGCGGGCGAGGAAGGCATCCCAGGCCGTGTGATCGACCGCCAGCCGCGCACCGGGCGTGTGACGCTGCCAGCGCGGCCAGAGATCGGCGCGGGTGGCGAGCGCTGGCGTGGCAATCAGGGCAAGGCCGCCGGCGAGGGCAGCGCGGCGCGACATCGGCTTCATGCAAGTCTCCCGGCGGTTCGCCTCGACTTCGCCCAAGCGGCGTCCGGGGCTACGTCGCGCCGCGATCACGCGGCCGCGAGTGCCCTTCCCTGGCGCGCCGACGCCCGCGCAAGGGTCAAACCTTGGCAGTACCGCGCGAGGCCGCCGGGGCAGGCTCGGCAGGCGGCTCGGCCGTCGCCTCGCCCGGCAGCGTCAGGCGGAACACGGTGCCCTCCGGCCCGGTGGTCTCAAGCGCGATGTCGCCGCCATGGGTGCGCATCACGTCGCGCGCGATCGCGAGCCCCAGGCCCGTGCCGCCGCGCCGGCCCGAGGCGAACGGGCTGAACAGCGAGTCGCGGACCTTGGGCGGCAGGCCCGGTCCGTCATCGGCGATCGTGATCGCGATCGTCTCGTCCTTGGCGGCGGAGACCGCGACCCGCCGCGCGCCGGCCTCGAAGCCGTTGCGCAGCAGGTTCAGGAGGACGCGGAACAGCTGCTCGCGGTCCGCCAGCACCTCGATCGACGGGGGGACACGGTTCTCGACCTGCGCGAGCCCGTCGCGCGCACCCGCCTCGGCCGCGCGCGCCGCCTCGTCGACCAGCGGCGCGAGCGCGAAGCGGTTGAGGTCGAGCGGCGGCGGCCCCTCGCGCGCGTAGTCGAGCGTCTGCTTGCAGAGTGCCACCGCCCGCTCGATCGAGGCGAGCAGCATCGGCGCCATCTGGCGCACCTTCGGGTCCTCGCTGGTGGTCAGCCGGTCGGAGATCATCAGCGCGGTGGCGAGGATGCCCCGCATGTCGTGGTTGATCTTGGTCACCGCGGTGCCCAGTGCCGCGAGACGCGATTTCTGCCAGAGCGCCCGGCGCAGTTCCTCCTGCATCGCGGCGAGCTCGATCTGGGCGCGGCCGATCTCGTCGTCGCGCGCCGGGGGGCCAGGCGCAACCGGTGCCGCCTCGGGGTCCTTGCGGAAGGCGACGATGCTGCCCGTGAGCCGGCGCATCGGCCGCACCAGCAGCCAGTCGAGCGCGAGGAACAGCAGCACGCCGGCGGCGAGCGAGATCGCCAGCGCCTCGGCGAGAATCCGCGCCAGCGCCAGATGCATGTCGCGCGTCAGCGCGCCCGTCTCCATGACGATGTCGACGACCGTGCCGGGCTCCTTCGGGCTCGGCCCGATCACGCGCATCAGCCCGGGCGTGGGCGCGACCAGCAGCGCCACCACGTCGGCCGCCGCGCGCGGCAGCGGGATTGTGTCGAGATCGACGGTCTTCACGACGGGCGCCTGGAACGGCCGGGCGAGGGCGAGCACCCGCTGGTCGGTCTTGCGCAGGCTCACCACCTCGACGCCGGCGAGCCGGAGAAGCTGGTCCTCGAGCTCCTCGCCGACCATCTGGTCGGGAGCGGCCTCCAGCGCCAGTGCCGCGATATGCGATGCCTCGATCCGCGTGCCGAGCCAGTCGAGATAGGCGCGGCCCAGCGAGGGCAGCAGGATCAGCGCCTGCGCGACCATCACGAAGCCGACGGTCAGCCAGAGCAGGCGGATCGACAGGCTGCGCGCCGGGCGCGCGGTATCGGGGCGGCGGTCGGCCATCACCGCCCCAGTCTACACCAGTCCGGCCGCGACTCGCAGGAAGCGGGCCGGGATCAGCCGAGATGGCGGTCGAGGAAGGCGTAGGTGCGGCGCCAGGCGAGCTCGTTGGCGCCCGGATCGAAGCTCGCCCGCTCGTCGCAGCCGAAGCCGTGCTGGGCGTTGGCGTAGACGAAGATCTCGACGTCCTTCTGCGCCGCACGGATGGCGTCCACGTCCGTCAGCGGGATCGAGGCGTCCTTCTCGCCGAAATGCATCTGCACCGGGCAGTGCGGCGTCTCCTCGCGGGTCGCGGCGATGCCGCCGCCGTACCAGCACGAGGAGGCGGCGAACTGGGCGGTGCGCGTGGCCCCCCACCAGGCGATAGTGCCGCCCCAGCAGAAGCCGATGATGCCGCGCTTCGCTTCCTCGGGCAGCGCGCCGGCGGCGGCCTCGATATCGGCGACCGGGCCCTCGTTGGAGATGCGCGCGCGGAGTTCGCGCCCGCGTGCGACGTCCTCGGACGCGTAGCCGAGCTCGACCCCGCGCTCGGTGCGGTCGAACAGCGCTGGGCAGACCACGGCGTAGCCGCGGCTGGCCAGCCGGTCGCAGACCGAGCGCATGTGGTGGTTCACGCCGAAGATCTCCTGCACCACGACGAGGCCGCGGGCCGCACGCGCCGGTCCGGCGCTGTATGCGGAGAAGCTGTGGCCGTCGGCGGCGATGAGCGTGATGGTCTGGCTCATGCGGTCCCTCCCGGTTGCCGGGCGCAGGCTAGTGCAGATGCGCGCACGACGGAAACCAGGCACGCCGCCGCGGCGAACCGTGTGCGGGACAACGGCCACCAGGAGAGCCTCATGCGCAACCACCTCACCCGCCGCCTCGTCGTCATCGGCGCGCTTGGCACGATCGGCCTCGCCGTTCGCGGCGCCCCTGGACGCGCGGACAGCGCCCGGCGCTGGTTCGCCGAGAATGGTGTGGCGATCCGCGGCACCGATCCGGTCGCGTATTTCCGCGAGGGGCGGCCGGTAGCGGGCCGCGCCGACCTGTCCCATACATGGCAGGCGGTGACCTGGCGCTTTGCGACCGAGGCGAACCGCGACGCCTTCGCCGCCGACCCCGCGCGCTACGCCCCCGCCTATGGCGGGTTCTGTGCCTGGGCGGTGGCCGAGGGCTACACCGCGCCGATCGATCCCGCCGCCTGGAAGATCGTCGACGGCCGGCTCTACCTGAACTACGACCGCTCGATCCAGCGCCGCTGGGAACGCGACATCCCCGGCAACATCGCAAAGGCCGACGCGAACTGGCCGCGGCTCGCCGCCGAGTAGCGGCGCCAGGTCGCGACTCAGGCGAACACGGAGGCGGCTGCCATGATCTCGGCCGCCGCACGCCGTCCCGCCAGCAGCGCGCCGTGGGCATAGGACGGGTACTCGGTCGAGGCCGCCTCGCCGGCGAAGAACAGACGGCCCTCGACCGGTGCGGCGAGCGCGGCGAAGGCGGCCTCGGTGACGCCCACGGGGATGAAGCTGTAGGCGCCGCGCGCGTAGATGTCGCGCCCCCAGCGGGTGACGCGGAAGGTGGTCGGCGCGGGCATCGCCCGGCCGAAGGCACGCCGAAGCGGCGCCATCAGCCGCGCGGCGATCGCATCCTCGCGCATCCCCTCCATCTCGCGCGCGGTGCGGCCGGCGACCAGCGCGACCAGGATCGGCGCGCGGTGATGCGCGGCCAGGCTCACCACTTCGGGCGTGAAGCTGCCGGCGCTGTCGGACAGCACGCGCACGAAATCGACGTCATCGGGCCAGAACGCCCGGTCGAAGCCGAGCACGATCTTGTTCATCAGCCCGTTGCCGATCGCCTCGGTCGCGTCGCGCTTGGCCGCCGGCAGCACCGGATCGAAGGTCACGTCGCCGCGCTTCAGCACGCCGAGCGGCAGCGTGACGACAACGCGGTCGGCCTCGTGCACGCCGCGCCGGGTGGTGACGCGCACGCCGTTCGCCGTCAGCGCGATCGCGCTGACCACCTCGCCGAAACGCACGTCGAGCCCGCGCGCGACGTAGTCGATGATCGCGCCATAGCCGAGATCGAGCAGGTGGTTCTCCTCCGGCACCTCCTCCTCGCCGAACCACCATTTGGCGGAGACCTCCTCGGCATCGCCGCCCGACCACGAGGCGACGAGATCGGCCGCGAGCCGGGCCTCGCGCCGCGCGTGCGGCGGCAGGGCGGCGGGATTGCGCAGCGCCGCCACCGCCTGGGCGACCGAGATGTCCGGCGCCTCGGGCGCGAGGCCGGGGTCGTCGCCGAGCAGCGCCTCGACCCGGCCATAGGTCGCCGCGACCTCCTCGGCCGGGAGCCGCCGTCCGTTCGGCTCGTAGATCGCCGATTTCGCGTCATAGGTCGGGATGCGGCGGATCCCGGCAGCATCGGCGAGTTCGGTCATCGGGTTGCCGTCGGGCCCGTGGATCCAGGCGCCGCCCAGATCGATCGGCACGCCGGCGATCTGCACCGTATGGAGCCGTCCGCCGAGCCGCGGCCGCGCCTCCAGCACCGTCACCATGTGGCCGGCGTCGGCGAGGCTGCGCGCGGCGGCGAGCCCGGCAATGCCGGCGCCGATCACCACGACGCGCTGGTTCCGGCCGAGCAGCGAGGCGCAGCCGGTGCCGCCGAGCAGCAGCGAGGCGGCAGCAAGCCGCAGGGCGGAGCGGCGGCTCAGCATCGCGAGGGATGTGGAACGCGGATCGGTCATGACGCTCTCCCGGTGTCTGGCGTGCATGGGGGGTAGCAGGCCGCGACTTCAGTTCGATTGCCGCGACCTGCCCGGCCGTGCTTTCGTGCCGGAACGATACGCGACTTCGTCGATTCCGGGCAGTCATGATCGTACCGCTGGCCTGGTCGCTGGATTCGAGCCCGCTCACGGGCCTGCTGTTCCTCGCGGGCGCCCTGCTGATCGGCCTCGGCGTCGCGCTGCTGTGGTTCAGGCGGCGCTGGGCGGCGGTGGCCTTGGCGCTCGGTGCCATCCCGATGGGGCTGCCGCTCGCCGGACAGGCTCCTGCGATCGCGGGCCGGCCGGCGTTGCGGATCTCCGCGACGCATATCGCGTGCACGCCATGGACGCGTGCGATCGCCTGGGCGGATGTCGCCGAGGTGCTGGGCGAGGACATCAAGCAGGGGCGGCGCTGGCGCGACATCGGCATCGTTCTCGTGCTGAAGCCCGGTGCCCTCGCGGAGGGCGGTCCGCCGGTCCCGGACGAGGGCTGGTGGCTGTGGCTCGCGCGGTTCTCGCGCAACCGGATCGACGAGATCGGCGCCGCGCCAGAGCCGAGCCCGGGGGGCCGGCTCTACTGCCAGACGCTCGACGTCGCATACGAGACCGAGGTTCTGAAGCGCCTCGCGCGCGAACTGGTCTGGGCCACCGCGCGGTCGGCGGAGAGCCGAGCGGGCCTCGCCTGGTGCGAAACGAGCGGCAACCTCACCTGGCGCTGCGTCGCCAATGCCGACACCTGGCACCGGGCCTGTTCCGCGCGTGGGGGCGACTACGATGCCTGCCGGCGCGGTGGGCTCTAGCTTGCCAGCGCGACGGGCATCTGGTCCGCTCACGCCATGACCGGCGAGATCGTCAACCTGCGCCGCGCGCGCAAGGCGAAGGCCCGCGAGAGCGCGGACCGCGAGGCCGCGCGGAACCGCATTCTGCACGGGCGCACCAGGGCGGAGCGCGCGCGGGACGCGGCCGAGCAGGCAGGCGCGGACCAGGCGCGCGCCCGGCTGGACCGGGGGCGGATCGAGGACTGAACCTGTCTTGCCGGTGCCTGGTCCTGCCGCTAGCGTCGCGCAAACGCATGGGGACGGACATGACGGCGCGCTTCCTCGGCTATCCCAGACCCGACGGGAGCGCGGGTGCCCGCAACCACGTCCTGATCCTCTCCATCCTCGGGCTGACCACGGCGGCGGCGCGGCGGCTCGCGGTCCAACTCCCACGTGCGGTGCTGATCGCCTGCCCCTATGGCCGCGGCCAGTTCGGCGAGGACCGCGCGCAGAGCCGCCGCACCCTGATCGGGCTCGGGCGCAATCCCAATGTCGCCGGCGTGGTGGTGATCGGCGCCGACCGGCTGCGCGCCGATGCGGTGGCCGAGGGGATCGCTCTTTCGGGCAAGCCGGTCGAGACGGTGGCGCTCGACGACGTGCACGAGGACAGCCTCGAGCTCTCCACGCGCGGGGTGCGTACGGCGGCGCTGCTGCTGCGCGAGGCCTCGCGGGCGCGGCGCGAGGAACTCCCCGCCTCGCTGCTCACACTCGGCATCGAGTGCGGCCACTCGGACGCGACCTCGGGTCTCGCCGCCAACCCGCTCGCGGGAATGGTGGCGGACCGGGTGGTGGATGCGGGCGGGCGGGTGATCTTCGGCGAAACGATGGAGTGGCTCGGCGCGGAGGACGTGCTCGCCGCGCGTGCCGCATCCCCCGAGGTGGGTGAGGCGATCCGGGCGGCGGTCACACGGCGCGAGGCCGCCGCGATCGCCTCGGGCGAGGATCTGCTCGGCAACAATCCCGGGCAGGAGAACATCCGCGGTGGGCTCTCGACCATCGAGGAGAAGTCGCTCGGCGCGATCGCCAAGGGGGGCTCGCGCCTGGTGCGGGGCGTGCTTGCGCAGGCGGCCGCCCCGCCCGACCCGGGGCTCTGGGTGATGGAAGGCCCGGCCTTCTCGCCGCCCTCGATCACCGGGTTCACCGCCGCCGGGGCGAACCTGCTGATCTTCACCACCGGCCCAGGCAACTCCTACACGGACTCGCTCGCGCCCACGCTGAAGCTGAGTGCCAATCCCGGTACGGCGGCACGGCTCTCGCGCCAGATCGACGCCGACGCCTCCGCCGTGCTCGCCGGGCACGAGCAGCCGGAGGCCGCCGCGGACCGCGTGTTCGCGCAGCTGCTTGACCACGCCTCGGGCACGCTCACCTGGGGCGAGGTGCTGAACGAGGGCGAGACCGCCTTCGCGCGCGCAGGCATGGACTTCTGATGGACCGCGCGTGGGACGCCGTGGTGCTGGCGGAGGCGGACGACGTCGCGATGGCGCTCGCCGATCTTGCGCCCGGACCGGTGCGCGTGCGGATCGGTGCGGCGGTCGAGACCCTGACCCTCGCCGCGCCCGTCCCGCTCGGCCACAAATTCGCTCGCCGCGCGATCGCGGCGGGCGCGCCCGTGCGCAAATACGGCGCGCCGATCGGCGTCGCCACCCCCCCGCGATCGCGGCCGGCGCGCATGTGCATGTGCACAACATCAGAAGCCGCCGCGCGCAGCGGATCGAGGAGGACACCAATGCCCGCTAGCCCCATCACCCGCCGCAGCCTCGCCGCCGCAGCGGCGACGCTCGCGCTGATCCGACCCGCGCGCGCCGCGTGGCCGGACCGGCCGATCCGAATCATCGTGCCCTTCGCGCCGGGTGGCGGCACCGATACCACCGCGCGCATCATCGCGACACCTCTGGCGGAACGGCTCGGCCAGTCGGTCGTGGTCGAGAACCGGCCCGGCGCGGGCGGCGCGATCGGCATGGCGGCTGCGGCGCGCGCCGAGCCGGACGGCTATACCCTGGTGATGGGGCATTTCGCGACCCATGTCGTGAACATGGCGGTGCACCGCACGCCGGGCTACGACACCGCGCGCGACTTCATCGCCCTCGGCATCACCTCGACCTCGTCGAACATCCTCGCGGTCAATCCGCAGCGGCACCCCGCGCTCGACAGCCTCGCCGCCTTCGTTGCGGCCGCGAAGGCGCGGCCTGGCGAGCTCTCCTACGGCTCGGCCGGGGTCGGCTCGCCGGCGCACATCACCACCGCGATGTTCCTGCGCACCGCCGGGATCACTGCGCAGCACGTGCCCTACCGGGGCGGCGCGCCGGCCACGGCCGATCTCGTCGGGGGCAATCTCGACTTCATGTTCTCCGGCGCCTCGGACTCCATCCCGCATATCCGTGCGGGCCGGCTGCGCGGGCTTGCCGCGGCGAGCCGGCAGCGGCTCGCGAGCATGCCCGAGCTGCCGACCGTGGCAGAGAGCGGCTATCCCGACTTCGCGATCGAGATCTGGCACACGCTCTCCGCGCGCCGCGGCACGCCCGAGCCGGTGCTTGCGACGCTGCGCCAGGAGGTGGCCGCTGTGCTGACAAGCGAGCCGGTACGTGCGCGCATCACGGCGATGGGCGTGGACGCGACTCCCACGCTCGCCGAGCCGGCGGAGGCGCGCGTGCAGGCCGAACTCGCGCGCTGGGTGCCGCTGATCCGCGAGGCGGGAATCTCGACGGAATAGAACGTCAGCCGCCGCCGCGCGGCCCGAGCGCGCCGCGCGCGAGCACCACGACCAGCATGACCACGATGGCGCCGGCCACCCACAAGGCGGCAGCGAGCCACACCGACACCCATGCCGCAACGGCCCAGGCGAGCAGCGTGACGAGAACGAGTGCCGTCGCGCCGTGCAGCAGGATCGAAACGATCACATGCTCAGCCGAACGCGCGCTCCGCCGGGGCGGCACTGATCTCGCGGATCAGCTTGCGCAGCACGGCGTTCTGGAAGGCGTCGAAATCGTCGGCCGGAATGACGAAGGCGCCCGGCCCGCCGACCACGAATTCCTGGAAGTACTGGTCGAGCGGCATCGACGGCGGCCGGCCGAACGGGCTGCGGTCGTTCAGGATCGGCAGGCCGTTGATGACGACACCCGCCTCCACCGCGAGGTCGCGCAGCAGCGTCACCGGCGCGCCGGAGTTGTTCACGCCGTCGCCCGAGATGTCGATCACCTTGCGCGTGCCCTCGAACGGCGCATCGTCCAGCACGCGCATCGCGTGCTCGATCGCCCCCGAGATCGAGGTCCAGTTCATGCTGACACGCGGCGCCTGTTCCAGCGCCGTCACCCAGGCGCGCGCGGCCTCCGGCCCGTCGATGTAGGTCCAGGGGATCACCAGGCGCTGATAATCGGCCGAGGCCCATTCCGTGTAGGCAACGCCGATCGCGCCGAGCGTGCCGGACTGGATCGCCTGGACCACCCGCGGATCGCCCACCGCGTTGCGGTAGCCCTGGCGCTGCAGCCGCGCCTCCTCCTCGTCGATCGACCGGCTGACATCGACGGCGAGCACCAGCAGCACATCGACCGGCTTCTTCTCGGCCCGCGCGGCGGCGGGCAGAAGCGTTGCGGCGGCACTCGCCGACAGACCTGCAACAACCTTGCGGCGTGAGGGACGCATTCTCCCGACTCCCATCCGCTCCCGATCAGCAAACGCTAACAGAAGTCAAGGAGTCGATGCAGCAATTCCGTCACCGGCGGCGATCACATCGTCGGTGCGGCCGAACTCTCGCCGGGACGGGTGAATTCGGGCACCAGGGCGGCGAGCACCGAGAGGGCGGCACTCTCGCGCCCGGCCCGCGACGCAGCACCCGCCTCGTCCATCGCCCGCGCCACCAGGGCAAGATCGGCGGTGCGGGGGGCGGCCATCAGCAGACCCGGCGCGCCCGCCTCGACCAGCGTCTCGCGGCCGTGGAACAGCTCCTCGTAGAGCTTCTCGCCGGGACGCAGCCCGGTATAGCGGATCGCCACATCGACCTCCGGGCGAAGTCCGGCGAGCCGGATCATCCGGCGCGCAAGATCGACGATCTTCACCGGCTCGCCCATGTCGAGCACGAAGATGCCGCCCTGGCGCGCCGCCTCCGGCAGCCCCTCGTCCCGCACCCGCAGCACGGTCGCGGCGAGCACCAGCCCGACCGCCTCGCGCACGGTCATGAAGTAGCGGCGCATGTCGGGATGCGTCACGGTGAGCGGCCCGCCGCGTTCGAGCTGGCGGCGGAACAGCGGCACCACCGAGCCGGTCGAGCCGAGCACGTTGCCGAAGCGCACCGTCACGAACCGCGTGCCGGTGCCGTCTGCGCGCGCGC
>NZ_JBHYDW010000143.1:0-10516 GCF_051860475.1 Elioraea sp.
CATGATCCGCATCATGCTCCGACGCCTCGCCGCAACCTCCTCAGCGTGAATCAGAACTTCCCGGATGGGCTCTAAGGCCACGGTTTGGAGCACCGTAGGTGGCGGGCGAAAGGCATGGCCGACAGCGTTTACAGGGATAGCTTCCAGACTTAATCGGCGAAAACCGACCTTCTGACGGGCCCGCTCCAAAATAATGACCGCCGCCTTGCTAGGTTATTCGTCTAGATTGCCTTCTTGATACACTCATCAATTACAGTGGATTTGAATATGTAAGACAGATTTGCGTGCAAATAGTCTTTTGCCCTAAGATGACCAGCATTCACACCAACCAGTCGAAACGGCCTGAAACTACCACCCTGTAGGCCTGACCCGGTTCGAATTCCCTTTTCGAGCGCGATAACTGGAGCTCCAGATGATCCGCTTGTTGAGAATCCCTCGATGAGCATTGCATCGCCCTTTACCTCGGGAAGATCTATGCCATGCCTTGGGTCACTAACGACCCATCCAACTCTAAATGTCGGTCGCATTTCTTTCTCAGAGACCCACTCTGAGTAGCTTGGGAATGCAACGATGTCACATACGAGAATTTTATCGCCAAATTCATGGCTCTGCGCTAGCGTATCATATGTAAAGACATTATCAATTTTTATTGGCGCATCTGTCATTATTTCTGTTATTATTTTTCGGAATTTGATCACTGCTATATCGTGGCACTCATTGTCAGGAAATACAATATCGTAGTGCCCATGAATGGATCTAAAAGTTTGGAGATTATCTCCAGAAAATCGCCCGATGACGTCAATGTATTCAATCTTATAATTTGAAAACCGTCTTTCCTGCATAAGATCTGATGGGAATTTATAGAATGCCTGAATTAAATGTCTGTTTGTTACCAAACATACTTCAGGTTCTGTTGGATGTCTGACAAAGAATGCCGTTCCACACTTGGTCAATCTTTGGTCCACGTCATCGACAAAGACGGTCCGAATTTGCATCGCTGCGTACAGAAACTGTGCTGGTAGGCCCGTCATTCAACCCTCACATGCAACCATGCCGGCTGAGTACGAATAGATGTGCCGATGAAGCCCCTCGTGTCCCAAGTTTCGCAGACTACCACGACATCCGCGAGGGCGACGTCATCGAGTGCTTCGAGTTGCATACCGTGCCCGCCCAATCGGGTCCGGGCCGGCGCAAGCGCCGGCCGATCCTGATCATTCAGCGCCGCGCCTGAGCGCCAGCGCCTGCAGCACGGCGAACACCGCCACCACCGCCGCCTGCGCCA
The DNA here is from genome assembly GCF_051860475.1 of Elioraea sp. Taxonomy (NCBI): domain Bacteria; kingdom Pseudomonadati; phylum Pseudomonadota; class Alphaproteobacteria; order Acetobacterales; family Elioraeaceae; genus Elioraea; species Elioraea sp. Next base: position 1,283 of record NZ_JBHYDW010000143.1, read on the forward strand.
GCACGAAGGCGACGCCGAGCGTGCTCGGCGCGACCCATCCGCTGAGCAGCAGCACCACGCTCGCCACCACCCAGGCCTCGTTCACGCCTACCACTGCCCAGGCGAGACCGCGGGATGGATGCGTCTGCCGCGCGAGCAGCCCGACCGCGAGCGCGAACGGCAGCAGCACGGCGCCCGCCACCGTCAGCAGCGTCGCTGGCAGGCCGAGCAGCTTCGCGAGCATCCCCGCGCCCGCGAGCATGACCACACCCGCCGCGCCGCTCGCCACGGCATCCAGCGCCAGCGCCGCGCGCAGCGACGGCAGCGCCGTCCCGCCCGCCACTCGACCCATCACCTCGTTCCGTCCGTTCATCATCCGTCTCCTTGCTCCGACGCAGCCCATCACCGCGCGACGGCCACACCCTGACGGCGCTGCGGGCAGCAAGGCGATAACCTCAGAGGTCATCGAAACCGCATCGTGCCGGCGCTAGCCTCGGCGCATGGGACAGACGACACCCGCGATCGGCACGCTGCTGCGCGATTGGCGCAGCCGCCGCCACCTCAGCCAGCTTGCGCTCGCGACCGAGGCGCGCATCTCGACGCGCCACCTGAGCTACCTCGAAACCGGCCGCGCCCGGCCGAGCCGCGACATGGTCCTGCACCTCTCGGAGTATCTCGATGTGCCGCTGCGCGAGCGCAACGTGCTGCTGACCGCGGCCGGCTTCGCCCCGGTCTTCCCGCAGCGCGGCCTCGACGATCCCGCGCTCGGTCCGGTGATGGACGCGGTGCGCACGCTGCTCGCCGCGCACGAGCCGTTCCCCGCCCTCGCGGTCGATCGCCACTGGACCATCCTCGCCACCAACCGCGCGGTCGCGACGCTGCTGGAGGGTGTGGCGCCGGCGCTGCTCGCCCCACCGGCGAATGCGCTCCGGATCGGCCTGCATCCGGAGGGCCTCGCGCCGCGCATCCGCAATCGCGCCGAGTGGCGCGACCACCTGCTCGCGCGGCTCGCCCGCCAGGTGGAGGCGACCGCCGATCCCGTGCTCGCCTCCTTGCGCGACGAACTCGCCGGCTACGCCGCGCCGGCGCAGCGGCAGCCTGCACCCGCAATGCCGCAGGTCGCGGTGCCGCTCCGGCTGGCGGTGGGCGAGGCCGAACTCTCACTGATCAGCACGACCACGGTGTTCGGCACGCCGCTGGACGTCACCCTCGCCGAACTCGCGCTCGAGACCTTCCTGCCCGCCGATGCCGCCAGTGCGGCGATGCTGCGCGCGCTCTGCTCGCCGCACGACCGGATCTGACGCAGCACCCCGCTACACTGCGCGCGCGATGCCCCGGCGCCCTGCCATCCGCCGCTGCGCGGCCGATAAAGTGATAAAGTCGTAAAGTGGTAAAGTGAGCGAAGGAGTGGGGGGCGACGCTCGCCCCCCACACCCCCCGCACTACAGCCCCATGCTTGACAGGCCGCGCCCGCCATGGCGCAGCACCGCCATGGCAGACGACCGCGCGGTGCTGGTGACGCGCCCCGAACCCGAGGCGTCCGAGACCGCGCGCCGCCTCGCGGCACTCGGCCGCCGCGCCGTGCTCGCGCCGATGCTGACCATCGCACCCGTGCCCGCCCGCCTGCCCGAGCCCGCCACGCTCCAGGCCATCATCGCCGGCAGCATGAACGCGGTGCGCGCCCTGCCGGCGCGGTTCCGCGCCGTGCCGCTGCTCGCGGTCGGCGACGCCACCGCCGCCGCCGCCCGCGCCCAGGGATTCGCGGAGATCCGCTCGGCGCAGCGTGACGCCCGCGCGCTCACCGCCCTCGCCGCCGCCACGCTCGACCCGGTCGGCAGGCCGCTCCTGCTGCCCACCCGCGCCCGCGAAGGGCTGCGACTGGCGGCCGATCTGCGCGGCCGAGGCTTTGCCGTCCTGCGCCGCGTCGTCTATGCCGCCCGCGCGGTGGAGACCCTGCCGGAACCCGCCCGCACCGCCCTCGCCGAGGGACGGATCGATACGGTCGTGTTTTTCTCCGCCTCCGCGGCCCGGACCTTCGCTAGGATCGTCGGCGCCAGCGCGGTGCCCGGGAGGCTTGGGGGGGTCACGGCGCTCGCGATCAGCGAGACGGCAGCCGCCGTGCTCGGGGATCTGGGGTTTCAGGCGGTCCGGGTCGCCGTGCGGCCCGACCAGGATAGTCTGCTCGCACTGCTTCCGATGTCCCGGAGCGGCGAGGGTGGAGGGGAGTGGTCCGGATGAGCGACGAACCCAAGCAGCCCAAGGACGCGCCGAAGCAGCCGGGGTCCGGCAAGGCCAAGGAGCCGCCGGCGCAGGCCACCAGGCCGGGCCCCGAGGCCCCGGCGCGCCGGGCCGAGCCGGTGAAGGCCAGTCCACCGACCGACGCGCCGACGCCAACGCCGCCGCCCGCCCCCCGCCCGGCCGGTGCCGAGCCCCCGAGGCCCGAGGCGCAGAGGCCCGAGGCGCAGAGGCCCGAAGCGCAGCGGGCGGAGCCCGCAAAGCCGATGCCGCCGAAGCCGGAGCCCCCCAAGGCCGGCCCCGGGCCGGAGGCCGGACCCGCGGCACCGGCCGCAGCACCGCCGCCACCGCCGCCGGCGCGCACGGGCGCGCTCTGGGTGGCGATCGTCGTGCTCTTCCTCGGACTCGCCTGGATGGTGATCGACCGGCTGTCCGGACCCTCGGCCGACCCGGCGCTGGCGGCTCTCGCGAGCCGGCTCTCCGCCCTCGAGGGGCGCCCGGCGCCGACCGCGCCGCCCGACCTCCGGCCCCAGTTCTCGGCGCTCGAATCGCGCGTCGCCGCCGCCGAGTCGCGCGCGGCCGCGGCCGCCGCGCTGGGCGACCGGCTCTCGGCGCTTGAGCGCGCGGTCTCCGCCGCGCCCGACGGCCCCGCCTCCGACGCCGAGGCACGCACCGCGCTGGCCGCGCTCGCCAACCGGGTCGCGCAGCTGGAGGCGCGCCCCGCCGCCGAGCCGCCGCCGCCCGATCCTCGCATCGGCGAGCTCGCTGACCGGATCGCCGCGCTCGAGGCCCGGCCGGTACCGCAGCCCCCGCCGCCCGACCCGCGCATCGCGCCGCTGACCGAGCGTGTCACGGCGCTGGAGGCGCGGCCCACCGCCGAGGCCCGGCTCACCGCGATCGAGGCCCGGCTCGCTGCCTTCGTGCGCGCCCATGCCGCGCTGGAGGCGGGCCGTCCGCTTGGCCCGGCGCTGGCGGCCCTGCCGGCCGACGTGTCCGTCCCGGCGAGCCTCGCTGCCTTCGCCGAGCGTCCTCCGCCGACCGCCGCCTCGCTCCGGCTCCGTTTCGCCGAAGCCGCCCGCGCTGCCCGCGAGGTGCGCGAACCGGCCGAGGGCGACCTGCTCGAGCGCGCGGGCGGGCGGATCGCCGGGCTGGTGACGATCCGGCGGGGCGACACCGTGCTCGTCGGCGACGCGACCGCGAGCGTGCTCACCGAGGCCGAGCGGCTGCTGGGTGCCGGGGACATCGCCGGCGCGGTCGCCGCGCTTGCCGCGCTGCCGCCGCGCCCGCTGGCGGCGGTGTCCGGCTGGATCGCCGAGGCCCGCGCGCTGCTCGCCGCGCGCGAGGGCCTCGCGGCCCTTGCGGCCGGTCGCTGAGGAGGGCCGCCGATGCGTCGCGCCCTCGTCGTCCTGCTCGTCCTCGCGCTCGCCGCCGCGGCCGCGCTCTGGATCGCCGACCGTCCGGGCACGGTCGCGCTGTCGGTTGCCGATCTTGCGGTCGAGGCGCCGCTCTGGCTGGTCGGTCTCGGCCTCGCGCTGCTGCTGATCGTGTTCAGCGGCCTTGTCTGGCTGCTCGCGCGGCTGCGCGGCTGGCTGCAACGACGCCGCCTGAAGCGCGCGCTGCGCCATCGCGACGACGGCGACGCCGCGGTGGTCGCGGCCCTGGAGGCGCTGGCTGCGGGTGACGGCCCAGCCGCGCTGAAGAACGGCCGCAGGGCGCGCAAGCTGCTCGGTGACACGCCGCTGACGCTGCTGCTGACCGGGCACGCTGCGCGCGCCGCCGGCGAGATCGAGACCGCCGAGCAGTCATTCCGGAGCCTGGCGGGCCGCAAGGGCGCCGGCGCCTTCCTCGGCCACCGGGGGCTCGCGCAGCTGGCGGTGGAGCGTGGCTCGCAGGGCGAGGCGGTGGAGGCGGCCAAGGCTGCCCTCTCGCTGCGGCCGAATGCGGGCTGGGCGCAGGCGATCGCCTTTGGTGACTCGGTGCGCCACCATGACTGGCAGGGGGCGTTGCGCCTGCTTCCAGAGGCGCGCGGGGATTCCGAGACCGGCTACCGCCGCGCGGCACTGCTGCTCGCCGCGGCCGGGGAGGAGACGGACGCCACGGCGGCGCAGCGCCTGGAGGAGGAGGCGGTTTCGGCCGCGCCGGGGCTCGCGCCGGCGCATGCCGCGCTGGTACGCCGGCTGCGCGCGGCGGAACGGACGCGTGCGGCCGACAAGGCGCTGGAGCGCGGCCTCGCTGCCGCCTCGCATCCGGTGCTGGCGGCCCTTGCGGTCGAGGCCAGTCCGGGCGAGCCGAAGGGGTCGCGTGCCCGCCGGGTGGCGAGCCTGGCCGGCCAGGTCGGCGGGGCGGAGATGGCGCTCGCCGCGGCCCGCGCGGCGCTGGAGGCCGAGCAATGGGCCGAGGCGCGGCGCTGGGTCGAGCGCGGACGGGCGGGCGGGCTCGAGGACAGGCGGCTGCACGTGCTGCTGGCCGAGCTCGCCGAGCGCGAGTTCGCCGGCACCGAGCGGGCGCGCATCGAGGCCGAGGCGCACTGGCGCGATGCGGCGACCGCGCCGGCCGAGCCGGTCTGGACCTGCACCGCCTGCGGCGCGACCCAGCCGGAATGGACGCCCGCCTGCACCAACTGCGGCACCGTGGGCTCGCTGCGCTGGGGCGAGGCGGCGGCGATCGCGCCGCGCCTCGCGCTGCCGGCGCCGATCCCGGGGCTTTGAGCGCGGTCGAGTCGGCGAGTATCTCGACGGCCATGACGGTGATGCAGCGGATCGCGGTCGAGCAGCGGCCGCACGTGGTGGTGCTCGGCAACGAGAAGGGCGGGTCGGGCAAGTCGACCGCGGCGATGCATGTGATCGTCGGGCTGATGCGCGAGGGGTATCGCGTTGCCGCGCTCGACCTCGATGCGCGCCAGGGCACGCTGCTGCGCCACCTGGAGGCGCGCGCTGCGTTCAGCGCCGCGCGCGGCGTCGCCTTGCCGCAGCCGGAGGCGCGCGCGGTGCACGCAAGCCGCGCCGAGAGCCGTGCCGCGGCGGCGCAGGAGGATGAGGCGGCACTCGCCGCGGCGATCGCCGGGCTCTCGTCCGCCGAGGTCCTGGTGATCGACTGTCCCGGCGCCGATACGCCGCTGAGCCGCGCGGGCCACGCGATTGCGGATACGCTGATCACGCCGATTAACGACAGCTTCGTCGATTTCTCGATGCTGGCGACGGTCGATCCGGACGACCATCGGGTGATCAGCCCGTCTGTGTACAGCGAGATGGTGTGGGAGGCGCGCAAGGCCCGCTTCGCGCGCGACCGCGGGCGGCTCGACTGGATCGTGATGCGCAACCGGCTGGGTGCTGCCGAGGCGCGTAACAAGCGCGATGTCGGCGCCACACTGGAGGCGCTGGCGAAGCGGATCGGCTTCCGCACCGTGCGCGGCTTCGGCGAGCGCGTGATCTTCCGCGAGCTCTACCTCCAGGGCCTGACGCTGATGGATCTGAAGGAGGCCGGGATCGCCGGCGGGCTGTCGATGAGCCATGTCGCTGCGCGCCAGGAGGTGCGCACGCTGCTCGCCGCCATCCGCAAGGGGCCGCCGGGCGATGTGTGGGGGGCGGCGCGGCAGGGCGCGGCGCTTGCGCCGGCCGGCGCGGGGTCGTAGAACGCGGCCCGTTCCGGGGCGCGCCGACATAGCTCAGCGGTAGAGCAACTGATTCGTAATCAGTAGGTCCGCGGTTCAAATCCGCGTGTCGGCACCACCTGCAATTGATCGCGCTGCCGCCTGCCTCCCGATACGCTCGCGCGCCGCTCCGCCCTCGCCGGGGCCTTGCAGACCATGGGGTGCGGCGGCGTCTTGAGCACAGCGCGACGCTGCGATGGAGGTGAGCATGGATCGTCCCCCTCCCGTGATCACCGGCTCCGATTTCTGGATCAAGGTGATCGAGATGCTTCAGCAGAACTGGGCCGTGATTGAGCCAGAGCAGTCCGGCGGCGTGCGCGTGTACTTCATCGACGACGGCGGCGGGGTATTCGACGAACTGGCGTTCCCGTCCGCCGACGCCGCCGCCAAGGCGCTCACCCGCAACGGGTTCGACCGCTACGCGCTGTCGCCGGATCTGCAGCGGCTCGCCCTGCCGCCGTCGCCGCCGTTCGGTTGGCGCGAGCACCCGAACGGCCCGATCTACTCGTCCGGACGGTTCTGGCGATCCTGACCGCAGGCTCGGCCGGAGCGCGGCGATCACCCGGCCCCCGCCGCCTCACGTGATGCTGAGCAGCGTCAGCCAGGCCAACGCGATGATCCGCGTCACCAGCACCGCCTGCGGCGTCTCCTGCGACCGCGCCGCCGACCGCCAGATCGCCACCAGCACGAACACGTTGTACGGGATCGACATCACATAGCCGACGAAGAAGGCCGCGAAGGGCTGATCCACCGAGACCAGATAGAATGTGCCGGCGGTGGTCAAGACATTGAGCACCAGCGCGATCAGCACGCCCCAGGTCCAGAACGTCTGTTCGAACGGCACCTCGCCGCGCCAGAGCCTGAGCAGCACCATCGGTGCGACGATCCCTCCGTGTCCGGAACGAAACGGGGCCCGGGAAGGCTCCCGGACCCCGCCTCGCTACACGCCGCTTCACCGATCGGCAACGGCTGGCGCGGCAGGCTCACATCTCGGCGTAGGTGCCGCCGCGCCAGACATAGAACACGTAGTCCGGCACGGTCGGGTCACCCTTGCCGTCGAAGGTGGTCTGGCCGAGCACGCTGTTCCACGGCCCCTGCGCCTTCAGCACCTCGGCGATCCGGCGCGGATCCGTCGAGTTGGCCTTCTTCGCTGCCTCGGCCCAGATCTGGATCGCCGCATAGGTGTAGAGCACATAGCCCTCGGGATCGATGTTCTTCGCCCGGAACTTTGCCACCACGTCGGCGGCCGCGGGGCGCTTGCGCGGATCGGACGAGAACGTCATCAGCGTGCCCTCGCCCGCGGCACCGGTGATCTGCCAGTACTCGTTGGTCACCAGGGCATCACCGCCGATCGCGACCGCGCGCAGGCCGCGCTCGCGCATCTGGCGCACGATCAGTCCGGCCTCGGTGTGGTAGCCGCCGAAGTAGACGACATCGATGCCGGCCTGCTGGAGGCGGCTGACGATCGCCGAGTAGTCGCGCTCGCCGGCGACGTAGGCGAGGTAGAGCGTCTCCTGCACGCCCGCGGCATTCATCGCCTTCTTCGTCTCGTCGGCCAGCCCCTTCCCATAGGCCGAGTTGTCGTGGAGGACCGCTACCTTCTGGCCAGGGAAGTTGCGCGCGATGAAGGTGCCCGCGACGATGCCCTGCTGGTCGTCGCGGCCACAGACGCGGAAGGTGTTCCAGCCGCCCTCGTCGGTGAAGCGCGGGTTGGTGCTGGCCGGGCTGATCTGCAGCACGCCCTCCTCGAGATAGACCTTCGAGGCCGGGATCGAGCTGCCCGAGCAGAAATGCCCGGCGACGAAGCGCACGCCGCGGCCGGTGAGCTGGTTCGCCACCGACACGGCCTGGCGCGGGTCGCAGGCATCGTCGCCGACTTCGAGCACGAGCTGCTGGCCGAGCACCCCGCCCGCCGCATTGATGTCGGCCACCGCCTGCTCGGCACCGGCGCGCATCTGCTCGCCGAACGCGGCGTACTGGCCGGTCATCGGCCCGACCGTTGCGATCCGGAGCTGCGCCTGGGCGAGCCCGCTGCCAGCCACCAGCGCGGCCGCGCCTGCGGCCGCCACCAGCGTCCTTCTGAACATGGAAGTCTCCCTCCGTCTGCTGTTCCTGGCCGCGGAACGCGGCCGGTGCCACAGCGTAGTGAACCGGACGGCCGGCGGCAAAGAGGGAAAAGTGCGGCCGATCCCCGGGCTCAGGCCCGGCCGCCCTCCAGATAGGCCGCGCGCACCTCCGGCCGCGCGAGCAGCTCCGCGCCGGTGCCCGTCATGGTGATCCGCCCGTTCACCAGCACGTAGCCGCGATGGGCGAGGCGGAGCGCGTGATAGGCGTTCTGCTCCACCAGCAGCACGGTCAGCCCGGTCTCGCGGTTGAGGTCGCGGATCGCGGCGAAGATCTGCCGCACCACCATCGGCGCGAGGCCGAGCGAGGGCTCGTCCAGCAGCAGCAGGCGCGGCCGGCTCATCAGCGCGCGCGCGATCGCCAGCATCTGCTGCTCGCCGCCCGAGAGCGTGCCGCCGCGCTGGCCGAGCCGCTCCTTCAGGCGCGGAAACAGCGCGCAGACCTTTTCCAGATCCGCGTCGAAATGCGCGCCGTTCAGCACCTCCGCGCCCATGCGCAGGTTCTCGAGCACGGTCATGCGCGGGAAGATGCGCCGCCCCTCGGGCGCATGCGCGATGCCCTGGCGCATGATCAGATGCGTGGGCCAGCCGGTGATCTCGCGCCCGTCATGCACGATCCGGCCCTCGCGCGGCGCGGGGCTGCCGCAGATCGTCATCATCAGCGTCGACTTGCCCGCACCGTTCGCGCCGATCAGCGTGACGATCTCGCCGTGGCCGACCGTCAGCGAGACGCCGCGCAGCGCCACGATGGCGCCATAGGCGGTGGTGACGTCCTCGACCGCGAGCATGGCGCCGTTCGCGGCCGTGCTCACTCCTGATGCAGCGCCGCGTCCACCGCCAGCGCCTCCTCCTCCTCGACGCCGAGATAGGCGGCGATCACCTTCGGATCGTCGCGCACCTGCGCGGGCGGCCCGTCGGCGATCTTCTGGCCGTAGTCGAGCACGACCACGCGGTCGCTGATCTGCATCACCACGCTCATGTCGTGCTCGATCAGCAGGATCGAGGTGCCCTCGGCCTTGATCGAGCGCAGGAGCTCGTTCAGCTCCTCGCTCTCGCGCGGATTGAGCCCGGCGGCGGGCTCGTCGAGGCAGAGGATCACCGGCTCCATGCACATCGCGCGCGCGATCTCGAGCCGCCGCTGCGCGCCGTAGGGCAGCGAGGCCGCTGGATCGTCGGCGCGCGGGGTGAGGCCGACGCGGTCGAGCCAGGCGCGCGCGCGCTCGACCGCCGCCGCCACGCGCGTCTGGA
>NZ_JBHYDW010000144.1:0-10170 GCF_051860475.1 Elioraea sp.
CGCGTAGTCCGCGCGCAGGATCGGCACGGCCCGCTGCACCTCCTCGACGCCGATGGGCCGCAGCCCCTCGCCCTCGGCGATCATCTGTTCGAGATGCGCGCGCTGATCCTCGGGGGCGAGGAACAGCACGGCGCGGCGATGGGTGAGGGAGTGCTGGGCGAAGCCCGGCGGCGGGTGCTCGAACAGCGCGCGCGAGGCGCCGGTGAGCAGGCGGACATCGGGGGGACCGTAGTTCAGGATCCAGAGTGCGGCCGACCGGCCGGTGCTGTGGAAGCCGGGCTGGCTCTCGGCCTCCAGCAGCACGACGGGCCTGCCGGCCGCGGCGAGTTCCGCGGCGGTGGCAGCCCCGGCGATCCCGGCGCCGATGACGAGGATGTCGGTCCGATGCATGAGCCGAGACTAGACGATACCCCTCGCGCCCGCGCACCCCGCCCGGCGCGGGGCTGATCAGCGGGGCAGTCGGGGCCTCTCAGCCGCGCCCAATGGCGTAGAACGCGTCGTTCGGGCGCAGATCGACAACGTTCGCGAGCCGGCTCGACATGCCGAAGAAGGCAACGATCGGGTGGCTAAGGGCCGCGACACTCACGCCGCGCGCAGCGCCCGCGTCGCGGCGAGATCGTCCTCGAGGAAGCCGCGCAGCAGCGCCTCCAGGCTCTCGTGGCCGCGGAAGCCGAGCCCGCGGGCGCGCGCATCGTCGAACCGCGCCGGCCAGGTGCCGACGATGTCAGCCACCTCGCGGTCCTCGATCCGCGAGACCAGCCGCGCCGCGTCCGGCCCGCCGACCGCGCGCAGCACCTCCAGCATCTGCCGCACGGTGACGGTCAGGCCCGGCGGGTTCACCCCGCGATCGAGCCCGAGTGCCGCGCCGCTGAGCGCGCAGGCGTGCATGAGCCAGTCGGTCGCGGCGCGCGGGCTCGCGATCCAGAGCGCGAAGTCCTCGGGTACGGGCAGCAGCGCCTGCTCGCCGAGGAACGGTTCGCGCAGGATCGAGCTTGCGAAGGACGAGGCCGCGCGGTTCGGCCGGCCGGGCCGCACCACCACGGTCGGCAGGCGGAGCGAGACGCCGTCCACGAAGCCCTTGCGCGTCCAGTCGTGCACCAGGAGTTCGCCGGCCGCCTTCTGCGCGCCGTAGGAGTTGCCGGGCACCGGCCGCGTGTCGTCGCGGATCACCGCCGCCTGCCCGCCCGAGAAGGTCGCGACCGAGGAGGTGAACACCACGCGCGGGCGCGATCCGGCGGCGCGGCACGCCTCCAGCAGAGCGCGCGTGCCGTCCAGGTTCACCCGCCAGCCGACCGTGAAATCCGCCTCCGCCTGCGCCGAGACGATCGCGGCGAGGTGGACCACCACGCCGGTTTCGGCCGAGACCAGCCCGGCCACCATCGCCGTGTCCGCGATGTCGCCCGTGATGCTCCGCACCGGGAACGCCGTCGCTGGCGGCTCGGCCGCGACGACGTCGAACAGCGTCATGCCGGTGACGGCACGCGGCCCGATCCGTCCCTCCGCGGCGATCCGCGAGGCGAGCCTACGCCCCAGGAATCCCGCCGCTCCCGTGATCGTCACGTGCATCCCGCGCGTCCTCCGCCGTGTCTGCGGCCTTGTGGCGCCTGGGCGCTGGCACGGCAAGTCGGGACGGGTCGATGCGAGGCCCGGATCGAACCGTCTCGGTCAGCCCGTGGTGATGTTCGCCTCGCGGATCAGCGTCGCGTAGAAGCGGTACTGCTCGACCAGGAACGCGTGGACCTGCGCGGGCGGCACCGGCTCATAGGGCAGCGTGCCGGCTCGGCGCAGCCGGTCCTGCGCCGCCGGGCTGGCCAGCACCGCGGTGAAGGCGCGCGACACCCGCGCCAGCACCGGCTCCGGCACCCTCGCCGGCGCGACCGCGACGTACCACGAATCGAGGTCGCCGGCGGGGATCCCCTGCTCGCCGAGCGTCGGCAGGTCCGGCAGGTCCGGCAGGCGCACCGTGCCGACCGCGCCGATGGCGCGCAGCCGCCCGTCCCGGATATGCGGCATGGCGAGACCGCTCGCGAGCACCGCGGCATCGAGCCGCCCGGCCAGCATGTCGACGATCCCGGGCGGCAGGCCGCGGTAATCGACTGCCGTGACCTGCACGCCGAGCGCGCGCTGGATCACCTCCATGCTCATATGCGCGAAGGTGCCGATGCCGGGGCGCAGATAGTTGAGCTGCCCCGGACGGGCGCGCGCCAGGTCGGCGAACTCGGCGACGCTGCGCGCGGGCGAGTCCGCCGGCACCACCAGCAGCGAGATGCTGCGCGAGACCATCGCGAGGCCCTGCACGCTCTCCACCGGATGCAGGCCGGGGCTGGGATTCAGGATCGGGCCGACGAGGTTGCCGAGCGAGGCCATCAGCCAGGTGTGGCCGTCCGGCGGGGCGGCGGCGAGCGCCTGGGAGGCGATCAGCCCGCCGGCGCCGGTCCGCACCTCGACGACAACCGGCTGGCCGAGGTCGGCGGCAAGATCGTCGCTGATCGCGCGCATCACCACATCGACGATGCCGCCTGCGGGGAACGGGCACAGGAAGCGGATGGGTCGCTGCGGAAAGCCCTGGGCAATCGCAGGGCCGGCCAGCAGGGCAGCCCCGGCGCCGACCAGCGTGCGGCGGGAGAGGGTCGTCATCGGCAGGGTTCCTTCGCTCTCGTTTGTGGCCAGGGGATCAGGCGCGACATCTTGCGGCCTCGCTGTCCTTCAGCGCGGCATAGAGCGCGCGCAGCCGTGCGGTGACGGGCCCCGGCAGCGGTGCCGGCAGGTCCCGCCCATCCACCGCGCGGACCGGCGTCAGCCCGCCGAAGGTCCCGGTCACGAACGCCTCGTCGGCGGCAAGCACGTCCTTCAGCGTGAAGTTACCGAGACGGAGCGGCATCCCGTGCACGCGGCAGAGCGCGATCACGTGGCCGCGGGTGATGCCGTGGAAGCAATAGTCGCCGCTCGAGCTGCACACCTCGCCCGCCCGCACGAAGAAGAAGTTCGTCGCATTGCAGGAGGAGACGAAGCCGAGCGGATCGAGCATCAGCGCCTCGTCCGCTCCGGCCTTGATCGCCTGGATCAGCGCGGTGATCAGGTTGAGGCGGCTGTGCGAATTGAGCCGCATGTCGAACATGTCGGCCGGAGAACAGCGGATCGTCGAGGTGAACAGGCTGAGCCCGCGCGTCGCCAGCGCCTCGCTCGGCTGCTTCCACTCGGCCACGATCACAAGCGTGGCGGGGCCGATGGCTTGGCGCGGGTCCTGGTTCGGCGTCTTCTTGACCCCGCGCGTGACCATGAGCCGGACATGGACTCCGTCCTCCATGCCGTTCGCCGCCAGCGTCCGGTGCAGCGCCGCCGTGAGTTCGGCGCGTGTCCGGCCGATCTCGAGGTCGATCGCCCTGGCACCCTCGAACAGCCGGTCGAGATGCGCATCGAGGAACAGCAGGGCGCCCTTGTGCAGCCTGATGCCTTCCCACACGCCGTCGCCGAGCACGAAACCGGCATCGAACACCGACACCCGCGCCTCGTCGCGCTGCACGAGCGCGCCGTTCAGATCGATCAGGACGCCGGCGTTGCGCGGATCGGCCGCGAAGTCCTGGCTGCCCGTCATTCCCTCGCCTCCAGGCGCATCCGATCACGATCCGACGCGGCTTGCGGACCCTGCCGTCGTCGCCCTGGCGGCGATCCGCGCGGCGCGCCCGCGCCCCGGGACTGCCGCCGCTCCCGTGATCGTCACGTGCATCCCGCGCGTCCTCCGCCAAGAGTCCGGACGTTGTGGCGCCTCGGCGCCGGCACGGCAAGGCGGGGAGAGGGGATGCGGATCTCGGCGCTGGTTGTGGCGGGGGGCATGCTGGCAGGACCGGCACTCGCCGACACATCCGTTCTGACGCGGCCCTGGCCCAACGGCGAGGCCCTGGCGGCGGCCGAGCAGCGCCGCGTCACCTGGCCGTCCGCCTCGCCCTTCACGCCGTGGGACCAGCTGGTGGGCAACGGCGCGCCGACCGAGGCGACGGGCACATTGTTCCTGCCGCGCCGGGGAGCGGGGTCGCCGCCGCCGCCGGCCGTCGTGATGCTGCACGGCTCGGGCGGGGTGCTCGGCGCACGCGAACTCACCTATGGCCGGCAGTTCGCGGCCATGGGAATCACCGCGCTCGCGGTGGATGCCTTCGCCGCGCGGCGCGACCGCGGCACGAGCTTCGTCGACCGCCTGATCAACATCACCGAGAGCATGCTGATCGCCGACGCCTATGCGGCCCTGCGCTGGCTGGCGCAGGAGGGCCATGCCGATCCGCACCGGGTCGCGCTGATCGGCTTCAGCTACGGCGCGATGGCGACCATGTACGCGCTGAACGAAGGTGCGGCCGCGGCCTTCGCGCCGGGCGGCGAGCGCTTCGCGGCACACGCCGCGTTCTACGGTCCCTGCATCGCGAGCTTCGAGGATGAGCGCACGACCGGCGCGCCGCTGCTGATCCTCTATGGCACCGAGGATGAGCTGATCGATCCCGCGCGCTGCACCGAGACGGCCGAGGGGTTCCGCCGTGGCGGCAGCGAGGTCGAGGTGATCGCCTACGAGGGCGCGGCCCATCAGTGGGACGGCGGCTGGGGACCGATCCGGATCGGCAGCCTGCTGAACGGCTGCCGCCTGCATGTCGAACGCGACGGCACGGTGCGCGACCTGCGGAGCGGTCTGCCGATGGCGGGCAGCTTCAGCCGCAAGCTGATCCTGGCACTCTGCGTCGAGCGCACGCCCTACCTGATCAACGCCGACCCCGCCGTGCGGGAGCGTTCGAACGCGGACCTGGGGCGGTTTCTCGCGCGGGCGCTGGGCGCGGGATGAGCGGGTCAGGCCGCGACCACGTCAGCCCCCTCGTGATGCGCAAGCGCGTCGCGCAGCAGCGCCACCATGCGCTGGCGCAATGATGGGGGATCGACGATCTCGATCGAGGTGCCCCAGGTGAACACGTGCCAGCACATCTCCTGGCCGCCACCGGCGCGGAAGCGCACCACCAGCCGCCCGTCCGCATCGCGCTCGGCCACTTGGCTTGGGTGGAAGCGCCATTGCGCGGCCTCGTCCGCGGTCTCGGCGTCGAAGCGAAAGGTGACGTCGACCGGCTCCTCCTGCCAGGTGCCGAAGGCGCGCGCGGCGAAGTCATCGAGCCGGAAATCGGCCCGCCGCACGAATGGGGTGTTGCCGAGATCGAGCGTCCCGATCCTGTCCAGCCGGTAGAGCTTGGGCTCGTCCCAGGGCTCGACCGCGGCGACCAGCAGCGGACGGCTGCCATAGAGCATGCCGTAGGGGTGCACCTCGACGCCGTAGGGCCTGCCGGAGCGGCGGGAGCGGTACTGCATCGTCACCGGCAGGCAGGAGATGATCGCGCGCCGGAGCTTGGTCAGGATCCCCGGCGGCAGCAGCGGGCGCGGGCCGGGGCGGAGCGCGGTGCCCTCGGCCTGGGTCAGCACTTCGAGGTCGGGCTCCACCCGGCGCAGGTGCTCGGGCCGGGCGGTGGCGCGGAGCTTCTGGGTCGCCGAGGCGATCAGGTCGGCGCGCTCGCGCAGTCCCTTGCGGGAGAGTGCGGCCGCGGCGGCGTCAAGCTCGGCGAGTTCATCGGCCGACACTGCGACGAGCCCGCCGAGCGTGCCGGCCGGCAGGCGCCAGCGCCGGGTCCGCTCGCCGTCGTCGCAGCGTTCGAACTGCGGGAACACCCGCGCCACCGCGTCGCGCATCCGCTCGGCGGTGCGCCGCGCCACGCCGAAGTCGCGCTGGATGTCGGCGAGCGACAGACCCTCGCGCGTGCCCTGGAAGGCGAGTGCGAGGCGCAGGATCTGCTCGAGCTTCTGGTAATGCATTCCCCCCAACCTTGTCGGTCTGTTCATGGTGGTGAACAAACCGACCCTGCGCACGTGAAAGGATCGTCAAAACATCATCAGTTGCCGAACCGGAACCCCAGCGGCGCCGTGGCGCCGGGCCGGGCGGCCGCCTCCTCAGCCAGCAGTTGCAACAGGGCAGCGGCATCGCCGATCCGGCCGAGCAGCCTGGCCTTGCGCGCAACCAGCGAGAAATCGGCCGGAACCAGCGGTGGCAGATCCGCGAGCCCGGCAGGTGCGACGAGTCCGAAGAACCGCGTGAATGCCGCCCGCGCCTGATCGGGCCGCAGCGCGTCGAACCGTACCTTTACCAGGAACCGGCGCAGACAGGCCGGATCGAGCCGTTCGGGCAGGTTGGTGGTGCAGGCGAACGGCAGGGGATGGTGCTCCATCCAGGTCAGCAGCTCGTTCACCTGCGTCACCTCCCACGACTGCGCCGCGCCGCGCCGGTCGGCGAGCAGACCGTCGGCCTCGTCGAGGATCAGGAAGCGCTGCTCCTCGGCGGCCTCCTGGAACGCGGCCGCGATCGCCTGCTCGCTGCCGCCCACCCAGCGCGACAGCAGGTCGGACGCCCGCTTCACCAGCGGATCAAGGCCGAGGCGCTGGGCAAGGTCGCGCGCGAACGCACTCTTGCCCGTGCCGGGCGGCCCGGACAGAAGCAGCGACACCGCACGCGGGACATCGCATGCCGCGAGCCGCTCGGACAACGCGGCAAGGTCGGTATCGGCATTGGCGAGGCTTGCATCGAACCCGGTCTCGGGCGCGGCCTCCTGCGGCGGCAGCCGGCCGCCGCCCATCGCCTTGGCGACCGCGAGCACGCCGCGCCGCACCGCCTCCGCCCCGCCGCCGGTCAGCGCCGCGGCCGACACGGCGGCGGCGGCGACCGCGGGCGGCGCCGGCACATCGCGCGCGAGCCGCGCCACCTCGGGCTGCGGCATCGCCACCCCGTGGCGGGCGAGTTCGCGCACCCAGAGCCGCTCGCGCACTGGCAGGTCGGGCACGCGCAGTTCGATCGCGAAGGTCATGCGCCGGATCACCGCCGGGCCGAGCGGGGCGAGTGCATTGGTCGTCCAGAGCACCGGCACGGGCGTCGTTTCCAGCGTGCGGAGCAGCGAGGCCCGGCCCCCGCCCTGGCCGTTCAGCAGCCCCACGAGCCCCTGGTCGAACAGGTCCTCGGCCTCGTCGAACAGCAGCAGCGCCGGCGAGCCGCCGGCGAGCAGGCGCTGGGCGAGGCGGAGTTCCGCGAGCCGCTCCGACCGCCCCGGCTCGTGCCCGTCCTCGGCCGCCTCGCCGACGGCGTAGAGCGGCGCGCCGACCGCGGCGGCCAGGGTCTTGCAGAACTCGGTCTTGCCGGTGCCGGGGGGGCCATACAGCAGGACATGCGTGCCTGGTCGGCGGGCGCGCAGGGCGCCGGCGAGCACCTCGACCGCATGGCTCGCCGCGGCGCTGAGATGTGCGAAGTCCTCCAGTGCCAGGCTTGCGGCGAGCGGGCGGCCGAGCAGCGCCTCGCCGGCGACCTGGCCGGTGCTGGGCGGAATGCCAAGCGCATCCGAGAGCTGGCGCTTCAGCCGTTCCAGCACGATCAGCTCGCCGTCGCCGTCCACGGTGAGCAGTCCGGCCGCCCGCAGCGTCCCGGTCGGGGCGAGCCGCCGCTCGACGGTCGCCTGCGGCAGACCGGTCAGCAGCGCGATCATCGGCGCATCGGCCGAGAGCCGCATCGCGCCCCCCATCGCGTCCGAGACCATGTCCCAGAGCCGCTCGACCGGGCGGTGCAGCCGGTAGCGCACCGCAAGCCCCAGGATCGCGGCCTCGGCCTCGTCGAGCCCGACCGCGCGAGTGACGGCGTTCAGGCGCAGCGTGATGGCGCTGACGGCGCGGCGGGCCTTGGCAGTGCGCGCCTCGATGCGGCGCTGGATCACCTTCCAGGCGGCTGCGTCAAGCGCGCCTTCGGCGAACAGCTCGTCCTGGCGCGGGTCGGGATCGCGCCCGGTGCGGGGGGCGAGGCCGAGCGCGTCCTGGAACCGGGTGATCCAGGCGGCGACCGCGGTGGCGCGGCGGGACCGGCGCGGCACCTGGGCCAGCGCGTTGCGGGCGTAGTCCAGGGCGATGGTCTGTTCGCCGGCGTCCATGAGGTCTCTCCCGTACCCGATCTGTTCTCGCCTTGAACGCGACCGTACGAGAGTGACGCGTCAGAATTGGTCGTATGTCCGATCCCGTCGTCTTTGCCGACGCGGCCGGGTTCGGGCAGGCTCCCGCGGCCCATGCCCGTGCGACTCCTTCACAGCTCCGACCTGCATATCGGCCGCAGCAGCTTCGCCGGTGCGCCGCCCGACAAGGCGGCGCTGCTCGCCGAGGCGCGGCGCGACGCGCTTGACCGCTTGGCCGAGGCCGCACGGGGGGCCGGGGCGCCGCGTGTGCTGGTCGCTGGCGACGTGTTCGACGGCACCCAGTTGTCCGACCACACGCTCGACCGAGCGCTCGATCGCATGAAGGCCGCCTCCGACCTCGCCTGGCACCTGCTGCCGGGCAACCACGACCCGCACCGGCCGGGCGGGCTGTGGGAGCGGCTCGGCCGCAAGGGCTGGCCGCCGAACGTGCGCGCGCATCTCGCCGCCGCGCCGGTGCCGCTCGATCCCGCACCGGGCGAGCCGCCTGCCGTGCTGCTGCCGGCGCCGCTCGGCCACCGCCGCGTGCCGGGCGACCCCACGTCGTGGATGGATCACGCGGCCACGCCGGACGGCGTGCTCAGGATCGGCCTCGCGCATGGCGCGGTCGCCGGCTTCGGCGCCGAGGAGGGGGCGGAGACGAACCCGATCGCACCCGATCGCGCCACCCGCGCGGGGCTGGCGTATCTGGCGCTCGGCGACTGGCACCGTACGCTCCGCGTCGGCCTGGCGACCTGGTACAGCGGCACGCCGGAGCCCGACCGGTTCCGTATCGATCCGGACGGCGACAGAACCCGCTGCGGCGGCGGGGTCGCGCTTGCGGTGGAGATCGACGGGCCGACAGCGCGCGTCGAGCGCGTGCCGACCGGCCGTTTCGTCTGGCACCTCGCCGAGCCCGTGCTCGCCGAGACGGCGGAGATCGAGGCGCTTGCGAATCGTTTCCTGCACATGCAGTCCGCTGCGGACATCGTGCTGCGCCTCGCCCCGCGCGGCGCGCTGACGTTGGCGGGCCGCGAGCATTTCCGCGACCGGATCGAGGAGACGCTCGCCGCACGGCTGCGCTGGCTCGATCTCGACCTCTCCGAGCTGGAGGTGCGGCCCGAGGATGAGGAACTCGCCGCGATCGACCTCGAAGGCGCGGTGCGCATCGCCGCCGACCGGCTGGCGGCGCGTGCGCGCGATCCGGCCGATCCCGATGCCGCGACGGCGTGGCGTGCGCTGGTCGAGCTCTGGCTGATGCGGGAGCTCGCCCGCTGATGCGCATCGCGGCGGTCGAGCTTGAGGATCTGCGCCGCTTCGCCGGGCGCTGGCGCGTTGGCCCCTTCGCGCCGGGGCTCAATGTGCTCGCGGCGCCGAACGAGACCGGTAAGTCCACGCTGCTCGCCGCCATCCAGGCCGCAATCTTCCTCCCCCATCGCGCTCAGGCTGACGCGCTGCGTCCGCTCGGCGGCGGCGTTCCGGCGGTGCGGGTCGAATTGGCTGACGCGACGGGGCATTGGGTGATCGCCAAGCGGTTCGCCGGTCGGGTGGGTCGGGCTGAGGTCACCACGCCTTCGGGGCAGACGCAAACGGGCGACGCTGCCGAGGAGGAGATCCGGCGACTGTTCGGCGTCGCTCCCGAGTCCAGGCGGCGCGAGGTGCCGCGCGGCGTGTGGGGCGCGCTCTGGGTGGAACAGGGGCATTCCATCGCGCCGCCCGAACTGGACGACCCGGCCCACCGGACCCTGCGCAGCGCGCTCGAAGCCGAGGTCGGCACCGTGACGGGGGCGGCCGGGATCGCGCGGCTGCGCACCGCGATTGCCGGCGAGCTCGCGTCGCTGCAATCGCCCGCCGGCCGCCAGACGGCCGGCAGACTGCGCGAGGCGCACGACCACCGCGAGGAGCTGGAACGCGACCTTGCCGAGCTGCGGCAGCGGCGGCGCGATGTCGAGGAAGACCTCGCCCGGCTTGCCGAGCTGCTTGAGGAGCGCCAGCAGCGGCTCGAAGCCCGGACCTGGGAGGCGTTCGAGCGACAGCTGGAAGAGGCGCGCGAGCGGCTCAAAGCGCTCGATAGCGCCAAGGAGCGACGGCAGGCGGCCCAGCGCGCGGCGGAAGACGCTGCCCGCCTTGCCGAGGCGGCGGCGCGGGAACTGGACCAGCGCAACCGCGATCGCGA
>NZ_JBHYDW010000144.1:10180-10511 GCF_051860475.1 Elioraea sp.
GGAGCTGGCCAGCCGGGCCGCTCTGGCGGCGCAGGCCGCGAGGGAGTCGGCGGCGACCGCGGCTGAACGCGCCCAGCGCGCAACGCTGCGGGCTGAGGCGGCGGCGGCGGCGGCGGCGGCACGGGATAGCCGTGGCCGCGCCCACGTCCTGGCCAAGGTTGCCGATCGGCTCAAGGCTGCGCTCGAGGCGCAAGAGCAGGCGCGCCAAGCGCAGCCGAACGCAGCCCCTGCGATCGCCGGCGCGGTCGTGCTCGCGATCCTCGCTGCCGCTCTTGCGGCACTGCCCTCTGTCGTGGCGGGAACCGGGGGGGCGTGGACGTGGACCGCCGCT
>NZ_JBHYDW010000145.1:0-10410 GCF_051860475.1 Elioraea sp.
TACCACCAGCAGCAGCGACATCACGGTCGCGAAGACGGGCCGCTTGATCGAGACGTCCGAGAGAACCATCGGCCTGCGCTCCGTCAGCTGGTCTCAGCTCACCGGGCGCCGGAGCACGTCAACCACATGCACCGGCACGCCGTTGCGCAGGCGCTGCAGCCCACGCACCACCACCTGCTCGTCTGCCGCGATCCCTTCGAGCACCTCGACCTCGCCGCGCACCCGCGTGCCGAGCTTGACTTCCTGGCGCACCGCGCGGCCGTTGCGCACGGCAAACACGAAGGCGCGGTCGCCGACCGGGTCGATCGCCTCCTCCGGGATCAGCAGCGCGGTCGGACGTTCGGCAAGCGTGAGCGCGATGTTGAGGAACAGGCCCGGCTTCAGGCTTTCGTCGGGGTTGGGGAACTCGGCGATCGTGCGGACGGAGCGCGTCGCCGGATCGATCCGGGTATCGACCACCGTGACCTCGCCCTGGAAGCGCCGCTCGCCATACGCGGGGCTGGTCGCGTCGACACGCTGGCCGGTGGTGAGCCGGGCGACGAACACCTCAGGCACCGCGAACTCGACGCGCAGGCGCGAAAGGTCATCGAGCGTGGTCACCACCGCCCCAGGCTGGATGAGCGCGCCGAGACTGACCTGTCGCAGCCCGACCCGCCCGGCGAAGGGGGCGATGATCTTCATCTCCTCGATCTTCGCCGCCACCTCGCGCACCTGGGCCTCGGCCTGTCGCAGTGCGGCTTCGAGCTGGTCGATCTGCGCCTCGGCCACGGCCTGGGTGGCGCGGAGCTGGCGCGCGCGGTTCAGCCGCGTGCGCGCATCGTCGGCCATGGCACGGGCACGGTCATGGGCGGCGACCTGCTGCGAGCGGTCAAGCTCGAGCAGCACATCCCGCGCGTCGACCGCCTGCCCCTCCTCGAAGTTGATGGCGACGACGATGCCGGAGACCCGGCTGGTGACGGTGATCGCCTCGCGCGCCCGCGCCGTGCCGATCGACTCGATCCGCTCGACCACCGGCGCCTGGCGCACCGGCGCGGTCGCGACCTGCACGCGGGCGCCCGGCCCGCCGGCGCGGGGGCCGGCGTTCGCGGAGGGCTCCAGACCGATCAGGCCGCGCAGATCGGGCAGGCCCAGCCGATCGCCATACGCCACCCAGCCGGCCCCCAGCCCGGCCAGCGCGGCGACAATCACGAGTTGCGATGCCGTCCGCATCGACGTGGGACCCCCATGGAACGTCGCGTTCTACATGACATCTCGCCGGGACGGGAACAATCTCCCGACAGGTCACGAAGTCGCGTAGCACGTGACAAAGCGTATCAGCACACCCGCCGGAGCGCCCGCCAGACCCGCTCCGGCGTGCAGGGCATCGGCAGCGGCACCACCTGCTCGGGAACCCCTGCCGAGCGCAGCGCGTCCGAGACCGCGTTCATCGCCGCCGGCAGGCTGCCCGCGCAGCCCGCCTCGCCGCATCCCTTCACGCCGAGCGGGTTGGTGGCGCAGGGGACCTCGACCGTCTCCCAGTCGATGTCGGGCAGGTCGTCGGCGCGCGGCAGCGCGTAGTCCATGAAGCTGGCGGTGGCGGTCTGGCCAGTCTCCGGGTCGTAGGTCATGTCCTCGAGCAGCACCTGGCCGACACCCTGGACGATCCCACCCGTCACCTGGCCGCGCAGCGTCAGCGGGTTCACCACGACGCCAAAATCGTTGACGGCGGTGTAGCGCTCCAGCCGCACCGTGCCGGTGGTGGGATCGATCTCCACCTCGGCGACGTGGCAGCCGCTCGGGTAATTCGGCACCCGCTGGGTCGGGTGCGCGGAGGCTTCGAGCCCGAGGCTCTCGTCCTCGGGGACCATCTCGGGGTTCCAGGCGGCGGTCGCGACCTCGGCGATGCCAACCGCCCGGTCGGTGCCGGCGATCCGGAACACGCCGCGATCGGCGACCACGTCCTCGGCGGCGGCCTCCAGCAGATTGGCGGCGATCCGGCGCCCCTTCGCCTCGATCGCCTCGGCGCAGCGGTAAAGGCCGACGCCGGTGACGGTGAGCGTGCGCGACCCGGCCGTGCCAGAGGCGTAGCCGGTGACGTCGGAATCGCCCTGCACCACGCGGATGCGCTCGAAGGGCACGCCCAGCCGGTCGTGCAGGATCTGCGCGAACACGGTCTCGTGCGGCTGGCCATTGGACACGGCGCTCAGCGTGACCGTCACTCCGCCATCGCGATCGAAGGCCACCTGCACGCGGTTGTCGCGGAAGCCCGAGGGCTCGACATAGACGCCGAAGCCGAGGCCACGCAGCATCCCGCGCGCCTCCGAGGCGCGGCGACGGGCGGCGAAGCCGGCGCGGTCGGCAAGTGCCAGCGCACGCTCCATCACGGCAGCGAAATCGCCGCTGTCGTAGGTCTGGCCCGTCGATGTGCGATAGGGCATGGCCGAGGCCGGGACGAGGTTGCGTCGGCGCAGCTCGGCCGGATCCATGCCGATCGCGGCGGCCGCGGCGTCCACCGCCACTTCCAGCGCATAGGCCGCCTCCGGCTTGCCAGCGCCGCGATAGGCGTCGATCGGCGCGGTGGTGGTGAGATAGCCCTCGCTGCGGATGTGGAATGTCGGGATCGTGTAGGGGCCGACGACGATGCGCGGCCCGCCGATCGTGCTGATCGCCGGGCCGAACCCGACGCAATAGGCGCCGAGATCGGCGGCCCAGGTCCAGCGTGTCGCGGTGATGCGCGCCTCCGCGTCGAGCGCGAGCTCGACGGTGATCTCATGGTCGCGCCCGGCGCTATCGGCGGTGAACGCCTCGGTGCGCTCGGCCTGCCAGCGTACCGGCGTCCCGAGCCGTTGCGCGGCGTGCATGAGCGCAACGTGCTCGGGATAGGCGTGGTTCTTCATGCCGAACCCGCCGCCGACATCGGGGGTGACGATGCGCAGCGCCTGCGGGGGCACACCGAACGCATCGCGCGTGAGCTCACTATGCGCCTCGGTGGTGCCCTGGGTTGCGGCAAGCAGGGTCCAGCGACCGAGTGCCGCGTCCCAGGAGGCAATCGCGCCCCGCGTCTCCAGCGGCGCGACCGAAACGCGGTTGATCCGGATCGGCACCGAGATGCTGTGCGCGGCGTCGGCGAAGGCACGCTCCGTCGCGGCCGCGTCACCGGCCTGCCAGCGATGCACGCGGTTGCCCGGGATCTCCTCATGGATCGGCGCCGAGTGGCGCGCGGCCGCGATGCCGATCACCGGGTCGAGCGGGTCCCAGTCGATCGCGACCGCCTCGGCGCCGTCGCGCGCGGCGGCGAGCGTCTCGCTCACCACCATTGCCACCGCCTCGCCGACAAACCGCACACGGTCATGCGGCAGGGCAAGCCTCGGCGGAAACCGCACCGGCCTGCCATCGTCGCCGGCGTAGGCAAGCCTGCAGGGGAGACTGCCTCGCCCGGCCGCGCGCAGTTCCGCTCCGGTGACGACCGCGACCACACCCGGCACGGCGCGTGCCGCCTCCGCATCCAGCGCCGAGATCCGCGCATGCGCATGCGGCGAGCGCACGAAGGTCGCATGCAGCGTTCCCGGCCACGCCAGATCGTCCACAAAACGACCCTGGCCGCGGAGGAGGCGCGGATCCTCAACGCGTCGGACCGGCTGGCCGATGCCCAGGCGCAGCGGCGCGGGGCCGTCCATGCTAGAGACACGCCCCGGTGAACGCACGCTGACGGCAGCGCTCGGCCTGCTGCATCATCATGCGCTCGGGCAGATGCGGCCAGTGGCGGGGCGACCGCGCACGTCGCGTGGAGTGGTGTTGGCCATGTGCAAGTCTCTCCGGTCCGCCTGCGCCACGCAACACGCAGGCTACGCTCGGGTTGTGAAGCCCATCGCCTGCACCTAGCATCCGCGAGCGAAGGAGACCCCCGATGCGACCGCTGTTCGTCCTGATCAAGTGCGAGATGGGCCGTGCCTACGAGACCGCCCGCGAGGCCGTGGACGGGATCGAGGAGGTCAGCGAGATCTACTCCATCTCGGGCCAGTACGACCTGCTCGGCAAGTTCTACCTCCAGCCCGACCAGGATCCGGGACTGTTCGTCACCGAGACCGTGCAGCGGCTGCCCGGGGTGAAGGACACCTTCACCCTGATCACCTTCAACGCCTTCTCGGGGTCCGGCGCGGCACGCTGAGCGTGCCCGTCCCTTCGGCACGGCTGCTCTCGATCCAGGCGCGCACGCTCGCGGCCGCAATCGTCGGCGGCTACGCGGCGCAGCTGCTGCACGTGCCGCTGGCCTGGATGATCGGCGCGATGGTGGCCGCGGCGGCGATCGCCTTCACCGGACGCGAGGTGGCTGCGCCCGCGATCGCACGGCCCGTCGCCATGCTCGTCCTCGGTACCGCGCTCGGCCAGACCTACACCCCGCCGGTGCTGCGGGCGCTGATCGGCAGCCTGCCGGCACTGATCCTGGCCGGGCTTGGCTCCATGATCGCCGGCGCCGCGGCGAGCCGCATGACCGCGCGGATCGCCGGGATCGACACCAAGACCGCCTATTACGCCTCCGTACCGGGTGGAATCATCCTGATGGTGGTGCTCGCCGCGCGCGCGGGCCTGTCGGTGCCGACGGTGACGCTGATCCAGACGCTGCGCATGGTGCTGGTGGTGCTCACCTTCCCGCCGCTGCTGTTCACCTTCGTCGAGCCCGGCGTGGACGTGTTCAGCCTCGTGCCGGTGCCGCTGTCGTGGCATCTGCTGCCGCTGCTGTTCGTCGCGACCACGGCCGGCGCCGTCGTGATGCGGCGATTCGGCATCGCCAATGCCTGGATGTTCGGCCCGGTCTGCGTCTCGCTGATCCTGGCGCTGCTGGACCGGCCGCTCTCGGGCGTGCCCGGACCGCTGATCGACGTCGCCCAGGTCCTGATGGGGTGGTCGCTCGGGATCCGGATCAACCGCGACCTGATCCTGCGCTCGCGCCACCTCGCGCTCGCCTCCGTCGCCGCCACCGGGCTGCTCGCGCTGCTCTGCCTGCTGGTCGCACTGGTCGTGGCTTTCGCGTTCGGGTTGCCGGTCGCTGCCGCCATCCTGGGCACCGCGCCGGGCGGGCTGCCGGAGATGGCGATCACGGCCAAGGTGCTCAATCTCGGCGTTCCGCTGGTGCTCGGCTTCCACCTCGTGCGGATCTTCCTCTGCAACCTGTTCGTCGAGCAGCTGTACCGCGCCTATGCGTGGGCGGAACGGAAGCTCGGCCTGCCGACGTAGCGTCGATCTGAATGCAGAAGCCATCGGGCGCAGGATGCCCCGAACAGACAGGGACCGCGAACGGAGTCCATGCGCACGGCGCGGACGTCGACAGCGGCAGTCGGTCCTAGCGCTGAGCCGGCCGTCACGGCACCGCCCCGCCTGGCCGATCAGCCCTGGTCGCTGGCACTGAGGGTGGGCGGAGATGCGCGGGCTGGGATTCGCTCGGTGCGACTTTCATTATCATAGCTCAACGCTCGGTAGAGTGCTATTCTGACGATGTTGGAGCGCGCGGCGTTCAGGCTACTGTCCAGCATCCCGTGAGGTCGCCATGTCCTACGAGGAACGCATCGTTCTGGCTGAAGCGACCATCGACAAGCTTGCTGAGTGTGTCGGTGCGGTCTCGGCGAACCGAGGGACAGCGCTCATCACCGATGCGCTCGGGCTTACGGATCATGCGACGCCGGTCGCGCAGGTCTACGCCATCCAGCCCACACACAACGACTGGGGAACGGCGACCGACCCAGCCCCGCACTTCATCGCCATGACGGTGCAGACGAAGCATGGCAACTGTGACATGAAGGCAGAACTAGTCTATCAATCCATCCGGAACAGGCCATCCTCGAACGGCGTGGTGAATACCAAGATGTGCCGCGTGTTCATCCCTGGGCACGCCTTCTGCATCCTCTGCGACCAGAACCTTCCCAACGTTCCGGTGCTGCCGGCGACGACCAACACGATCACGGACTTCGGGGCGGATGCCGTCGTGGTTGACCTCTGGCAGGAAGACTACTGGACGCCCAATACCTGGCTCATGCACGGGAAGATCCCTGGTCCAGAGCGGGCCGTCTGGCGCCACAAGATCAAGAACAACCCGATCACTGTCATCCGGTCGCACACCTTTGTGCTCAATTAGTCGTCGTTGAGCAGCCCCCAAGCGGCAGCGAACAGCGGCCCCTCGGGCTCGGCCCAGGCGTCCTGCACGGTGAAATGGTTGCGGCCGGGCAGTTCGAGTGCGGCGACCGCCGCACCCTGCTGCGACCAGCGCCGCGCGAACCCGTGGGTCTGGCGCAGGAACTCGGCGCTCTCCGCCCCACCGACCGCGGCGATCACGCGCAGTCCTTTCGGCGGGGCGAGGTAGAACGCGGAAAGCCGCGTCGCCGTGGCGAGGTCGAGCCGCAGCGCCGTGTTCAGCGAGGTCGCAAGCAGCGGTGGAAGCTCGAACACACCGGAGGAGGGCAGCACGCCGGCGAACCGCAGGTCGGGCAGGCCCCGCGCCGCCCAATCGGTCGCCGCCACCGTCGCGGCGAGATGCCCGCCCGCGGAATGCCCGCCCACCAGCCAGCGCCGCGAGAGCCCGAGCGCCGATGCCTCGCGCCAGAGCGTGCCGATGGCGATGCGCACGTCCTCGATCAGTGCGGCAAGGCTGACCTCTGGGCAGAGCGGATAGCCGGGCATCGCCACCGCCACGCCGCGCGCGAGCGACGGCGTCGCGATCCAGGCCGTATCGCGGCGGTGACGGCGCTGCCAATACCCACCATGCACAAACACCAGCACGGGCGGATCAGCGACACCCGTCGGCAGAAAGACATCAATCGCGCGCCGTTCGCCCTCGCCATAGGGCACCACGCGCGGCGGATGCGCCGCGACAGCGGCCGCCATCGCCCTCGCCCAGCGCGCGTCGATCGCCGGGAACTCCGGCACCGCCGTGACCGTCGCGTATTGCTTCTCGAGCCAGCCGTATCCGGGATCGCCCATCCTCACACTCCGAGCATGCCGTGGAGCAACCGCTCGTCGCCGAGCAGCGCCTCGCCCGTGCCCTCCCACGCCACGGCGCCCTTCTGGAGGACGGAGAAGCGGTCGGCGAGTTGCGCCAGCGCGCGTACGTCCTTGTCCACCACCAGGATGGAGAGACCCTCGTCCTTCAGCCGGCCGAGCACCGACCAGATCTCCGCCCGCACCAGCGGGGCGAGCCCCTCGGTCGCCTCGTCCAGGATCAGCAGGCGCGGATTGGTCATCAATGCGCGGCCGATCGCGAGCATCTGCTGCTCGCCACCCGAGAGCGTGCGCGCCGACTGCGCCGCCCGCTCCTTGAGGCGGGGGAACAGCGCGAACACGCGCCACTCGTCCCAGCCCTTGCCGCGCGCGGTGGCCACCAGGTTCTCGCGCACGGAGAGAGTGGGAAACACCTGCCGTCCTTCTGGGATCAGGCCAATCCCCTGGCGCGCGATCCGGTGCGGCGGTTCGGCGGCGACGTTGCGCCCGTCCAGCAGGATCTTGCCCGAGCGCGCCACGAGGCCGAGGATCGCACGGATCGTCGTGGTCTTGCCCATGCCGTTGCGCCCGGCGAGGGCGACCACCTCGCCCGCGCGCAATCGGAGATCGACGCCGAACAGCACCTGGCTCGCGCCGTAGGAGGCGGTGACGCCGGCGAGCTCAAGCATCGACCACCTCGCCGAGATAGGCCTCGCGCACGGCGTGATCGGCGCGGATCATCTCCGGCGCTCCGGACGCGATCACCCGTCCCTCGGCCATCACGGTGATGCGGTCGGCGAGGCGGAACACCGTGTCCATGTCGTGCTCGACCAGCAGCATCGCCACCCTGCCCTTCAGCGCCGCAAGCCGTGCCGCCATCTCGGCTGTCTCGGCTGGACCAAGGCCGGCGGTCGGCTCGTCGAGCAGCAGCACGCGCGGACGCATCGCCATCGCCACCGCGAGCTCCAGCTGGCGCTGCTCGCCGTGACTCAGCAATCCCGCCGGCACATGCGCGCGCTCGGCGAGTCCTGCCGTCACCAGGGCAGCATCGGCCCGCGCAGCGAGCGTCGCCAGACCGTCGGCAGGCCGCAGGAAGTGGAACGGCGTGCCGACGCGCGACTGCACCGCGAGCATGACGTTGCGCCGCGCGGAGAATTCGCGGCAGAGCTGGGTGATCTGGAACGTCCGGCCGAGCCCGGCGAGCGCACGGCGCGAGGGCCGGGCCCGCGTCACGTCGCGGCCGTTGAAGGCAACGAAGCCCGCATCGGGCACGATCTCGCCGGCAAGCATGGCGAGCAGCGTGGTCTTGCCCGCGCCGTTCGGACCGATCACCGCGTGGCATTCGCCCGAGATCAGATCGATCGACACGTCCGCGACTGCGGCCAGCGCGCCCCACCCCGTTGCCCCTGGTGAGGCGCGCCAAACCCGCGCGACCCAGCGCGGGGGCCCCCGCGCTCGGGCCCCAGAGGCCGCGGCGGAAGAACAGCACGCAGGCGAGCAGGACCGGACCGAGCACCAGCATCCAATGCTCGGTCACCGCCGACAGTTCCTCCTCAAGCAGCAGCAGCGCGAACGCGCCGAGCACAGGTCCGAACAGTGTTCCCTGTCCGCCCAGGATCACCATCATGATCAGCTCGCCCGAACGCTGCCATGACAGCAGGTCGGGCGAGACGAACCCCGCCTGGTTCGCGAGCACCGCACCCGCAAGCCCTGCTGCCGCGCCCGAAACCGTGAAGGCCAGCAGGCGAATGCGATAGACCGGATAGCCGAGCGCGCGCATCCGCCGCTCATTCTGGCGAGCGCCGCGCAACGCAAGCCCGAACCGCGCTTCCATCGTTCGTTGCGCAATTAGAAGAAATCCGACGAGGAGTACGAGTGCAAGCCAGTAGAGCGGCTGATCGCCGTCGAGCGGCAGGTCGAACAGGCGATGACGGGCAGGCAGCATGAGCCCGTCGGTGCCACCGTACTCGGGGATCGCAACGACCAGGAAGTAGACCATCTGCGCGAACGCAAGTGTGATCATGATGAAGTGCACACCACGCGTGCGCAGGCTGACCATGCCGATCAGGAACGCGAGCATGCCAGCGACAACGGCAGCGGCCGGGAAGGCGATGAGCGCATCCGTGCTGCCGCCGAGCTCGAACGGCCAGCGCAGGACACGCGTGCCCCGGCCCGCATGGTGCAGCAGCACCCCCGAGACATAGGCGCCAGTGCCAAGGAACGCGCCATGGCCAAAGCTGACGAGCCCACCGTAGCCGAGCACGAAGTCCAGCGCGGCGGCCGCCAGTCCGTAGGCCAGCATCCGGGTCAGCACGGGCAGCAGGTAGCCGCGGTCGAGTGCGGTCAGCACCAAGGGTGCGGCGACCAGCGCAACCAGCCCGATCTGCGCGGCGATCCAGCCGCGCCGCACGTGCCATGGCGCCGGCTCACGCATGGCGCGGGAACAGCCCCTGCGGGCGGATCGCCAGGATCACCGCCATCAGCAGATACACCGCGACCGCACCAAGATTGGCCGCGACCTGATCCGCCGCCGACGGGTCCATCATGCCGCGCAGCAGCGTCGGCAGCACCGCCCGCGAGAGCGTATCGACCAGCCCCACCAGCAGGGCTCCCGCCATCGCCCCCCGCACCGAGCCGAGTCCGCCCACCACCACCACCACGAAGGTCAGGATCAGGATCTGCTCGCCCATGCCGACCTGCACCGCGAGCAGCGGACCCGCCATCACGCCGGCCAGCCCGGCAAGCGCGCCGCCGATCGCGAACACGAGCGCGAACAGGACCTGGATGTTCACCCCCAGCGCCTGGACGATCGCGCGATGCGTCGTGCCGGCGCGGATCAGCATGCCGAGCCGCGTGCGCGTGATCAGCCACCACAGGAACAGTGCAGCAAGGATGCCGGCGCCGATGATCGCGAGGCGGTAGGCGGGATAGGGCACGCCCGGGATGAGCTCGACGCTGCCGGCGAGCGCCTCCGGCGTGCCGAGGAAGATCGGCTGCGGGCCCCAGACGATCTTCACTGACTCGTTGGCGATCAGAATCACCGCGTAGGTGGCGAGCACCTGGTCGAGGTGGTCGCGCGCATAGAGGCGTCGGATCAGTGTCAGTTCGAGCAGCAGCGCAATCGCCGCGCTCGCCGCCACGCCGGCGAGCACGCCGAGCGCGAAGGAGTCGGTGCGCGCGGTCACCGTCGCGCCGGCGAAGGCGCCGAGCATGTAGAGCGAGCCGTGCGCGAGATTGATGACGTCCATCACGCCGAAGATCAGCGTCAGGCCCGCCGCCATCAGGAACAGCATCACGCCGAGCGTGAGACCGTTGAGCGTCTGCTCGAGAAGGAGAAGGGAATCCATAGGGAAAGAACTCGGGGGGAGGTGAGGGCTGACCCCCCACCCCCCCCCCCACGGGGGGCCCCCCCCAGGGTGGGGGGGGGGCCCCCCCCCCCCCGGGGGGGGGGCCCAGCCGGGG
>NZ_JBHYDW010000146.1:0-10402 GCF_051860475.1 Elioraea sp.
CCGCCGCATGGTGCCGCCGCGCGAGCCTGGGATGCCGCGCGAGGAAAGGATCGGCGAGCGGGTCGGCGTCACCGGACGGCCCTTCACCGTCGAGACCGTCGGCGGGCCGCGCGCCACCCCGTCCGAGCCCTGGCGCGGGGTGCCGGAGACCGGCACCACCGAGTGATGCCCGGCCGCCAAAGGGTCGACCTTTGGCGGCCGGGTATCGCGCGTGGGGCTGCGGGTCCCATCGCAGCGAGGCTGCGATGGGGTCCCGCTGGTAGGGCGGCCGCGTGCGAAAGAGGGCCGCCATATCGGTCTGCGGAGAGCGAAACCTTCGGCAGGACGATATGAGCCGCACGCCCGCGGCGCCGCCGCGCGACTGCCCGCTCTGCCCGAGGCTCGCTGGCTTCCGCGTCGACAACCGCGCGCGCTTCGCCGACTGGCACAACGCGCCGGTCGCCTCGTTCGGCCCGCTCGACGCCCCCTTGCTGATCGTCGGGCTGGCGCCGGGACTGCGCGGCGCCAACCGCACCGGCCGCCCCTTCACCGGCGACTGGGCCGGCGATCTGCTCTACGCCACGCTGCTCCGCTTCGGGCTCGCCGAGGGGCGCTATGACGCCCGGCCGGATGACGGGCTCAAGCTGACGCGCGCGCGGATCTGTAACGCGGTGCGCTGCGTGCCGCCGGAGAACAAGCCCACTCCCGCCGAGATCGCTGCCTGCAATCCGTTCCTGAAGGGCGAGCTCGCGGCGATGCCACGGCTGCGTGTGGTGCTCGCCCTCGGCGCGGTCGCGCATGGCGCCGTCCTTCGCGCGTTCGGCCGGCCCGCCTCGTCCGCGCGCTTCGCGCACGGCGCGCGGCACGACCTCGACGGCCTCGTGCTGGCGGACAGCTACCATTGCAGCCGCTACAACACGAACACCGGGCGGCTGACGGAGGCGATGTTCCATGCGGTGTTCGAGGGCGTGATGACGCTGCTGGATCGGCGCTGACAGGCTCGGATCACGTGCGAGCCCGTGCGCGCAGAACGTTGTTGTTGAATCATTCGTACCGATGATCCCGCCGGTCTGGCTGCTCGCCGCGCTGGTCTCGCTGGGCCCGCTCTCGACCGATCTCTACCTCCCCGCTCTGCCCGCGATCGCGGCCGCCTTCGGCACCGATGCGGCCGGCGTGCAGTGGACGCTTTCGGGCTATCTGCTGGCCTTCGCGCCGGCGCAGCTCGTCTATGGCCCGCTCGCCGACAGGTTCGGCCGCCGGCCGGCCGCGCTCGGCGGGCTCGCGCTCTACCTCGCCGCCTCGGCCGCCTGCGCGCTTGCCCCGGGCCTCGGCCTGCTGATCGTCGCGCGGGTGGTGCAGGCGCTAGGCGCATGCGGCGGGCCGGTGGTCGCCCGCGCGGTGGTGCGCGACACCACCGATCCGCCGCGCGCCGCCGCGGTCTACGCGACCATCGCGGGGCTGATGTCACTCGCGCCGGCGGTCGGGCCGGTGCTGGGCGGGGTGGTGACGCAGGAGTTCGGCTGGCGTGCGACGTTCTGGCTGCTGGTCGGGTTTACCGCGCTGCTGCTCGCCGCGAGCGGGGTGCGGCTCGCCGAGACGGCGCCGCGGCTCGACCCCGATGCGCTCGCACCGGCGCGCCTGGTCGCGGCCTATCGCGCGCTCGCGTGCCATCGCGGCTTCCTCGCCCACGCCGCCATCGCAACAGCGACCTATACCGGCCTGTTCTGCTTCATTTCCGGCTCCTCGCATGTGGTGCAGACCGGGCTCGGCCTCGGGCCACGCGACTTCGGCTTTGTGTTCGCCGCCGTCGTCGGCGGCTATCTGCTGGGCAGCCTGGTCGCGCGCCAGATCAGCTCACGCCTCGGCGTACGTCGGATGCTGCGTCTTGGCGTGGTCTGGTGCTTCCTCTGCGGCTGGGCCGGGCCGGCCGCACTCGCGCGGGCCGGTCCCTCGCTCGCGACGGTCGCGCTGCCAGTGGTGCTCTACATGGTCGGTTTCGCGCTCGCCCAGCCGAACGCGCAGTCGGGCGCGATCGCGCCCTTCCCGCACATGGCCGGTCGGGCCTCGGCGCTGCTCGGCTTCCTGCAATGGGGGCTCGCCGCGCTCGGCGGGCTGATCGTCGCCGCCCTGCTCGACACCGCGGGCTGGGCCATGGCGGTCGGGATCGCGCTCTCGGGCACGGCCGCCCTCGCCTCGCTCGCACTGCTGCCGCGCGAGACGGGCTGAGGCTCAGGCTGCCGGGGCGGCGAGCGCGGCCTCGATCGCGCCGATCAGCTCGGGGCTCTCCGGGGTCGTGCGCGAGCCCCAGGACCCGGAAATCTTTCCCGCACGATCAACGAGATACTTATGAAAGTTCCAGCGTGGTGGAGAGGACGCGGCCGCCGCCCAGCGATAGAATGGATGGGCCTCGCGCCCCGTCACGCGGCTCAGCGTGGCGAGCGGGAACTCCACCCCGAACTCGACCTCGCAGAACTGCTTGATCGCCGCGTTGTCCTCGCGCTCCTGTCGGAAGTCGTTCGAGGGCACGCCGAGCACCACCAGGCCGCGCGCCGCGTAGCGCTCGTGCAGCGCCTGCAGCCCGGCATATTGCCCGGTGAAGCCGCAGAACGAGGCGGTGTTCACGACCAGGAGCGGCCGGCCGCGCCACTGCGCCAGCGGCATCGTCCCGCCCTCGATCGAGTCGAAGCTGAAGTCCCAGGCGCTGTGCTGCCTCGCCAGGGCCGGATCGGGCCTGAACGGCGCGAGCGCCATACCGAGGGCACCGACCACGCCGAGCGCCCGCCTGATGCGATCAACCATATCGCTCCTCCATCCAGGGGTCGCCGTGGTTGTGATAGCCGCGCGTCTCCCAGAACCCCGGCTGATCCTCGGCCGCAAGCGTGATCCGGCGGACCCACTTCGCGCTCTTCCAGAAATAGAGCTTGGGGATGACCACGCGCAGGGGTCCGCCATGGCGACGATCCAAGGCTGCGCCATCCCAGGAATGGGCGAGCATCACGTCGTCGTCAGCGAAGGCGGCGAGCGGGACGTTGGTGGTGTAGCC
The DNA here is from genome assembly GCF_051860475.1 of Elioraea sp. NCBI lineage: Bacteria > Pseudomonadati > Pseudomonadota > Alphaproteobacteria > Acetobacterales > Elioraeaceae > Elioraea > Elioraea sp. The sequence continues at coordinate 3,023 of NZ_JBHYDW010000146.1, forward strand.
GTCGGAGGACTGGAACAGCACATGCCGCGCCTCCGTCCGGGGCTTCACCGCCGCGAGCAGGTCGGCGGCCCGCACGCCCGACCAGCGGTTGTCGTAGCGGCTCCAGGCGGTGACGCAGTGGATGTCGGAGATGGATTCGGACTGCGGCAGCGCCATGAGCCCACCCCAATCGAGCACCACGGGCGCCTCCACCGCGCCGTCGACGATCAGGCGGAACCGCTCGCGCGGGATCGCCGGCTGAACGCCCAGATCGAGCACCGGCCAGTCGCGCACCAGGCGCTGGCCTGGCGGCAGCCGGTCCACCTCGCGCGCGCCATGCGCGCCGGTCAGCAGCCGCCCCTCGCGCGCCCAGTCCTGCTTCTTCGCGATCAGCTTGTCGCGGATGGCTCCGAACACGCCGCCCCGCTCAGCGTCGCTCATTCCGCTCTCCGTGCTCTGTTCGTGGCGGCGATGGTTCGCCGCCACTGAGGATGTGGTTACGGCGGCAGGTTCAGGAAGGCCGCCAGCACCGGGCCCCAGATCCGGCTGCCGCCGCGACCGAAGAACAGGCCGTGCCCGTCACTTCGCCAGGCGGGAAGCTGGCGCAGCTCAGCCTCGCCGCCGCCGCGGGTGAACGCCTCATGCATCAAAACGGCGGTCGGCGGCGCGACGAAGCTGTCATTCGCGGTGTAGAGCCAGAGCATCGTCACCCGCGCCCCCTCGCCCAACCGGCCTGCGGCCTCAATCAGCTTCGCCTCGTTGCAGGTGGTCCCGGGGACGCGGCCGACCTGGCCGCCGCGACCGCCGGCAATGTTGACGATCGCCGACACCTCGGGCGGGGCGATGGCAGCGAGCGCGACCGAGCCCCACCCGCCGGCGGACTGCCCGATCACGATCACGCCCTCGGGCAGCGCCCAGGGCTGCGCGACCGCCCAGGCGATTGCGGCGGCGATGTCGCGCGCGGTCTCGCGCCCGGCCCGGACGAAGTCGCCGCGCGCGCAGCCGCCGTAGTGCTCATCCCAGCGTCCGCCCGTGGCGCCGTAGCCGCGTCGCAGCGGCAGCACGACCGCCAGGTCGCGCGCGGTGAACCAGCGCACCGTCTCGTGGTCGCAGGAGGGGAGGATCACCGCCGGTCGCCGCGACGCTTCGGGCGGCGCGCCATGGTTGATCACGACGATCCGGTATGGCGAAGAGACGTCCGGTCGGCAGACGCGCGCGACGATCTCGCGCACCCCGCCCTGCGCATCCGTGATCGGAATCCGCACGTCCTCGGCGCCGGCCGGTGCCGCGCACAGCATGGCCGCGAGGACAACGGCGATCCGCACGATGGATATTCTGCTCCCGGCACATTGACGCTACAAGCGGGGCGATGCTGCCCAGTGCCGCCTCCTACGAGGAGCTTCGCGTCCGCTTCGCCTGGGCGATCCCGGCACGGTTCAACATCGCCGAGGCGTGCTGCGACCGCTGGGCCGACGGGACGGGCCGCCCGGCGCTGATCGACCTTGCCGCCCACGGGACTCGGCGCTGGAGCTTCGACGATCTGCGCACGGGCTCGGGCCGGCTCGCCCATGTGTTCGCCGCAGGCGGGATCGGCCGCGGCGACCGCGTCGGCATCCTGCTGCCGCAGCGCCCCGAGGCGGCAATCGCGCATCTCGCCGCCTACCGGCTCGGCGCGATCGCGGTGCCGCTGTTCGTGCTGTTCGGGCCCGAGGCGCTGGCGTATCGGCTGGGCGACTCCGGGGCTGCGGCGGTGATCACCGATGCCGAGGGCGCGGCCAAGCTCGAAGCGCTGCGGGCCGAGCTGCCTGCGCTCGCCCGCGTGCTGTCGGTGGACGGCCCTGCCCCAGGCGCGGAGGACCTGCCGTGCCTCATGGAACGCGCCGCGCCGGATCATCCGCCTGCCGACACATCCGCCGATGATCCGGCGCTGATCATCTACACCTCCGGCACCACCGGCCCGCCAAAGGGCGCCCTGCACGCCCATCGCGTGCTGCTCGGCCACCTGCCCGGCGTGGAGCTGCCGCATGAGCTGTTCCCCCAACCGGGCGACCTGTTCTGGACCCCGGCGGACTGGGCCTGGATCGGCGGCCTGCTTGACGTGCTGCTGCCCTCGCTGTTCCACGGCGTGCCCGTGCTCGCGCACCGGATGGCGAAGTTCGATCCCGACGCGGCGTTCGCGCTGATGGCGCGGCACGGCGTGCGCAACGTCTTCATGCCGGCGACCGCGCTCCGGATGCTGCGTGCCGCGCGACCGCCTGCGGGGCTCGCCGTGCGCTCGGTCGCCTCCGGCGGCGAGACGCTCGGCGCGGAGCTGCTCGACTGGGGCCGCGCTACCTTCGGCCTCACCATCAACGAGTTCTACGGCCAGACCGAGTGCAATCTGGTGGTCTCGAACTGCGCCGGCCTCTACCCGGTGCGCCCGGGCTCGATGGGCCGGCCGGTGCCCGGCCACGACGTCGCGGTGATCGGCCCCGCGGGCGAGCGGCTGCCGCCCGGCGCGCTCGGCGACATCGCCATCCGCCGCCCCGATCCGGTGATGTTCCTCGGCTACTGGAACAATCCGGAGGCGACACGGCGCAAGTTCAGGGCCGACTGGCTGGTCGCCGGCGATCAGGGCACGGCGGACGAGGACGGCTATCTCCGTTTCGTCGGCCGCGACGACGACGTCATCACCTCCGCCGGCTACCGCATCGGCCCGGGCGAGATCGAGGACTGCCTGAACCGTCACCCCGTCGTGCTAATGTCGGCCGCGATCGGCAAGCCCGATCCGCTCCGCACCGAGATCGTCAAGGCCTTCGTGGTGCTGCGCGAGGGGGTGGCACCGTCCACGGCGCTCGCCGCCGAGGTCCAGGGCTTCGTGCGGTCGCGCCTCGCCGCGCATGAATACCCGCGCGAGATCGCGTTCGTGGGCTCGCTGCCGCTCACCACCACAGGCAAGATCATCCGCCGCGCGCTGCGCGACGCCGAGCGCCCTGTCATCGAACAATCACCGATCCGATCGGGCTAGGATCGCTATAGGGCCGCGTCAGGGGAACCGAGGTGCCGAAGGCTGAGACCGTTGCCGAAGGGGTCGTGCTCTCCGGGATCGCCAAGTCGTTCGGCCGCACCCGCGTGCTGGAGGACGTCGATCTCGCGATCGAGCCGGGCGAGTTCCTCACCCTGGTCGGGCCGTCCGGTTGCGGCAAATCGACCCTGCTGCGGATCATCGCCGGGCTGGAGGGGGCCGATCGCGGCTCGGTCGCGATCGGCGGGCGCACGGTCGATCCGCTGCCGCCCGATCAGCGCGACGTGGCGATGGTGTTCCAGTCCTACGCTCTCTACCCGCACATGACGGTGGCGGGGAACATGGCGACCCCGCTGGAGATGCGGAGGCTGACGCTGCTCGAGCGCCTGCCGCTGATCCGCCTGCTCTCGCCGCGCCGGCCGCGGGTGATGCGCGGCATCATGGCCGAGGTGCGCTCCGTCGCCGAGCAGCTCCGGATCGCCCACCTGCTCGACCGCAAGCCCGCACAGCTCTCCGGCGGGCAGCGTCAGCGCGTCGCCCTCGGCCGCGCCATGGTGCGCCGCCCGCGTGTGTTCCTGATGGACGAGCCGCTGTCGAATCTCGACGCGGCGCTGCGCGTGCACATGCGCAGCGAACTCGCCGAGCTGCATGCGCGCCTCCGCATCACCTTCATCTACGTCACCCACGACCAGGTGGAGGCGATGACCATGTCGAGCCGGGTCGCGCTGATGGACCGGGGCCGCATCCTCCAGCTCGGCACGCCGGCCGATCTCTACGACCGGCCGGCCACGCTCGCAGTCGCGCGTTTCATCGGCTCGCCGCCGATCAACGTGATCGAGGGCGAGGCGGACGGCGCCTGCGTGCGGATCGACGGGGTGCGGCTTCCGATCGCGCAGGGGGTGCCGGCGGGCACGCGTGTCACTGTCGGCATCCGCCCCGAGGCGCTGCATCCGACCTCGCCCCGCCGCGACGGGCCAGTGCTGCGCGCGCGGCTGAAGCGGGCCGAGAACCTGGGCGCGGAGTGGATGCTGCACGCCACGCTCGCCGGCGCGGGCGACACGCCACTGGTCGTGCGCATCACCGCCGCCGAGCACGACTCCGCTGTCCAGGCTGGACTGCTCGGCAAGGAGATCGCCCTCGCGGTCGCGCCGTCGGGGACGCATCTGTTCGGCGCCGACGGCGCGCGCATCGCCCTGCACCAGCTCGAAAGGGTGGGGTGAGATGGGCGCGCGCTCGCCGCAGGCTCGCACGGAAGCGCGCTGGGGCGCGATCTTCGCCGCCCCTGCCCTGCTGCTGATCCTGACCATCCTGCTCGCCCCGCTCGCGGTGCTGGTGGCGCTCTCGGTCACCGACTACCGCCTCGGCGCGATCGCGGTGCGGTTGGTCGGGCTCGACAACTACGCGGCGATGGTCGCCGATCCGGTGTTCCAGCGCTCGCTGCGCAACACCTTCCTCTACGTCGCCTTTGTGCTGCCGGTGGCCGTGTTCGGGGGCCTCGGCGTCGCCTTGCTCGTTCACGCGCGGATCCGAACCCGGACGTTCTACGAGGTTATCTACTTCCTGCCCGTCACCTCGACGCTGGTAGCGATGGCGACCGTCTGGCAGTTCATGCTGCACCCCACGCTCGGCCCGGTGACGCCGCTCGCAATCAACCTGGGCTTCGGACGGATCGACCTGCTGAACGATCCCGACCTCGCGCTCGGCACGCTCGCGCTGATCGGCATCTGGCAGCTGATCGGCTTCAACATGGTGCTGTTCCTGGCCGGGCTCTCGGCGATCCCGCGGGAGCTCTACGAGGCCGCCGCACTCGACGGCGCACGCTACGGCCCGGACCGGTTCCTGCGTGTCACCTGGCCGCTGCTGGGTCCGACGACGATGTTCGTCACCGTCACCTCGACCGTGACCGCCTTCAAGGTGTTCGACACCGTGGTGGTGCTGACGCGCGGCGGTCCGCTCGGCTCGACCGAGACGCTGCTCTACATTCTCTATCTCGAGGGCTTCCAGTATTTCCGCATGGGCTACGCGGCGGCGATGACGGTGGTGCTGCTGGTGTTCCTCGCCGGTCTGTCGATCCTCCAGGCGCGCGTGCTCGAACGGAAGGTGCACTACGCATGAAGGCGGGGGCATGAGACCCGGGCGCATCATCGGCCGGATCGCGTCGCACGCCGTGCTGCTCGCCGGCGCGGTGGTGATGGCCGCCCCGTTCCTGTGGATGCTGCTCACCTCGATCCGACCGCCGGAGGAGGTGTTCGGCGCGGTGTTCGATCCGATCCCGTCGCGCTTCGCCGGGGTCGAGAACTACGGCCAGGCGCTGGGTGCCAGCAACCTGCCGCGCGCGATGCTGAACGGCGTGATCGTCTGCGGCGGCATCCTCGCAGTGCAGCTGCTCACCGCGATCCCGGCGGCCTATGCGCTCGCGCGGCTGAGTTTCCGCGGGCGGGGGCTGCTGTTCGGGCTGGTGCTGTTCGGGCTCTGCATCCCGATCCAGGTGCCGGCGCTGCCGCTCTACATCGCGCTCGCCAATCTGCGGCTGCTCGACACCTATTTCGCGCTGATGATGCCGTTCTTCCTGACCGTGTTCGGCCTGTTCCTGTTCCGCCAGTTCTTCCGCACCTATCCGGAGGAGATTCTCCAGGCCGCGCGGCTCGACGGCATGGGCGAGTTCGAGATCGTCTGGCGGATCGCCGCACCCGCCGCACTGCCGGCGATCGCCGCGTTCTCGGTGTTCTCGGTGGTCGCGCACTGGAACGACCTCTACTGGCCGCTGATCGTCGTCACCTCGTCGGAGCGCGCGACACCGGCGCTCGGCATCCTCGCCTTCCGCGACGCCGAGACGGGCGGCAACTACGGTGCGCTGATGGCCGCCGCCGCGCTGATCACCGGGCCGATGATCGTCGGCTTCCTCGTTGCCCGCCGTGCCTTCGTGCGCGGCATCACCATGACCGGAGTTCGTTGACCCGCAGCCCCAGAAGGGAGTGAGAACGATGCTGACACGCAAGCAACTGCTGACAGGGACCGGGGCGGCCGCGCTCGCTGCCGCCATGCCCACGGGACGCGCCGAGGCGCAGGCCCAGGTGACGCTCGACGTCGTGCACGCCTACCCCTCCTTCGCGCGGTTCTTCGCGCCGATCGCCGAGGAGTTCACCAAGGCCAACCCCGGCATCCGCATCGCCTTCCGCCAGATCATCCCGAACTACGACGAACTCCATCAGTCGCTGCTGCGCGGGGCGCTGACCAATCAGCTCCCCGACGTGACCTTCTCAGGCTTCAACCGCCTGCCCGAGCTCGCGCGCACGCTCGCCGCGCGCAACCAGATCGTCGATCTCGCGCCGCTGATCGCCGCCGAGGGCGCGCGCTGGGCGGTCGACAATTTCAGCCCGCGCATGCTGGCACTCGGCAAGGTGGACGGCACGCAGTTCGGGATGCCGTTCAACGCCTCCTCGCCGATCGCCTACTACAACCCCGAGCTCGTTTCGCGCGCGGGCGGCAATCCGGACGCGTTCCCCGACTCCTGGGACGGCGTGATCGCGCTCGGCGCGCGCATCAAGCAGACGACGCCGAATGCGATGGGCGTCTCCTACTACATCAACAGCTTCGATTCCGACTGGCTCTGGCAGGCGCTGGTGCAACAGGGCGGCGGGCGGATGCTGTCGGCGGACGGCAAGACCGTCGCCTTCGGCGACGCCGCCGGGCTCGCGGCGGTGCGGCTCGCGCGCCGCTTCGTCACCGAGTGCGGGATGGAGCTGATCGGCGCCGACCAGAATCGCCAGCAATTTGCCACCGGCGGGATCGGCATCATCTTCGACAGCCCCGCTCGGCTCGCGGTGATCACGGGTCTCGTGGGTGGGCGGTTCCCGCTGCGCACCTCGCCCTTCCCGATCACCGACAGGGAGAAGGGCGGTGTGCCGACGGGCGGCAATGCGGCGGTGATCATGGCGCGCGACGACGCCAAGCGCCGCGCAGCCTGGGAGTACGTGAAGTTCTCCGCCGGGCCGCTCGCGCAGAAGATCGCGGTGGAGATGACCGGATACCTGCCGACCAATCTGCGCGCGGCCGGGCCTGAGTTCCTGGGGTCGTTCTACCAGCAGAACCCGAACGCCCGCTCGGCCGCCTTGCAGGCCGACCGGTCGCTGCCGTGGGAGGATTACGGCGCGAACGGGCCCCGCATCCACCGCGCGCAGCAGGAGACGCTGACCTCGATCATGCGCGGCGACCTCGCGCCCGAAGCGGGGCTCGCCCGTCTGGTCGAGCAGACCACCGCGCTGATGCGCACGGCCTGATACCCGGAGCACAAAGGTTCGACCTTTGTGCGGAGGGTATCGCGCGGGGTTGGTGGGGCGGCCGCGCGCCGGAGGAAAGGTGACATACCAGCCGCGCGAAGGTTCATCCTTCGTGCG
>NZ_JBHYDW010000147.1:0-10358 GCF_051860475.1 Elioraea sp.
CGGGGGGCCTTGCGGCCCCCCGCCACTAGATCACTTTGCACGCTTCCTCGAACCCGAGCCGCGGCCGCCGCGGCGGCAGATGCGTCCCGTCGCCGCGGCCGATGTTCACCAGGAAGTTCGACCGGATCGTCGTCCCCTTGAAGAACAGCTCGTCCACCAGCGCATTGTCGAACCCGCTCATCGGGCCGCAATCCAACCCCGCCGCCCGGCACGCCAGAATCAGATACGCGCCCTGCAAGGTGCCGTTGCGGAACGCGGTCGTTTCGAGAAGATCGTGATTGCCCGCGAACCACCGCCGCGCATCCGCCTCGGGAAACAGCCGCGGCAGCAGATCGTGGAACTCCACATCGTGGCCGACGATCGCCGTCACCGGTGCCGCCATCGTCTTCGCCACGTTGCCCGCCGACAGGGCCGGCCGCAGCTTCTCCTTGGCCTCGGCACTGCGCAGGAACACCACCCGCACTGGCGAACAATTCGCACTCGTCGGCCCGAGCTTCGCCAGGTCCCACACGCGGCGCAGATCATCGTCGGTGACCGGATCGGGGCGCCAGGCGGAGAAGCTGCGTGCCTCGCGGAACAGGTGGTCGAGCGACCAGTCGTCGAGCCCCAACGGCTACTCCACTGCCTGCACGGCAACGACTTCGGGCACGTAGTGCTTCAGCATGTTCTCGATGCCGTGCTTCAGCGTCGCGCGCGAGGACGGACAGCCCGAGCACGCACCCTGCAGGCGGAGCTGCACCACCCCATCGCGGAAGCCCCGCAGCACGATGTCGCCGCCATCCATCGCCACGGCAGGGCGTACCCGCGTGTCGATCAGCTCGCGGATCTGCGCGACGATCTCACGGTCCTCCTCCGCGGCGTCGAACGCCTCCTCGTCCTCCGCCTCGCCCTCGATCACCGGCAGGCCGGACAGGAAATGATCCATGATCACGCCCAGCACCTGCGGCTTGAGCAGCGACCAGTCGGCATCATGCGTCTTGCTGACGGTGATGAAGTCGGCGCCGAGGAACACGCGCGTGACCTCGGGCAGGCCGAACAGCGCACGCGCGAGCGGGCTCGCCGCCGCCGTCTCGGGCCCGGGGAAGTCGGCCGTGCCCGCGGCGATCACGGTGCGCCCGGGCAGGAACTTCAGGGTCGCCGGGTTGGGGGTGTCCTCGGTCTCGATGAACATGGCGTACTCCTTCGCCCGGCCGCCTCCGTGGCATTCAGGAGCGGCCGGGTCGGCTTTACCCAGAGGTGGCAGCGCGGCCGCCCCGGGTCAAGCGCAGCCGGTATGAAGGGTTTGTTTCGCGCGTGGCCGCCCCACCGGGCCCACGCGCGATACCCGGCTGCCATAGGCCAAACCTTTGGCAGCCGGGTATCAGCCCTCCTCGGCAAGCAGGCGGCGGAGATAGGCGCCGTAGGCCGACTTGCCCAGACGCTCGGCCGCCGCGTTCACCGCGCCGCGATCGATGAAGCCCATGCGCCAGGCGATCTCCTCAGGGCAGGCGACCTTCAGGCCCTGCACCATCTCGAGCGAGCGGACGAACTCGGCCGCCTCGATCAGGCTCTCGGGGGTGCCGGTGTCGAGCCAGGCATAGCCGCGCCCGAGCCGCTCCACCGCCAGCCGCCCCTGCGCAAGATAGACCGCGTTCAGGTCGCTGATCTCGAGCTCGCCGCGCGGCGAGGGCTTTAGCCCGGCGGCGACGTCCGACACGTCCGGGCCGTAGAAGTAGAGACCCGTCACCGCCCAGTTGGACTTGGGCGCGCGCGGCTTTTCCTCGATCGATACCGGACGCCACGAGGCATCGAACGAGACAACGCCGAAGCGTTCGGGGTCGCGCACATGATAGGCGAACACCACCGTCTCGTCGGCCGCAGCGGCACGCGCGAGCATCGCCTGCAGCCCGTCGCCGTGGAAGATGTTGTCGCCGAGGATCAGGCAGACGCGGTCGCCGGCGATGAACGCGCGGCCGATCAAGAAGGCCTGCGCCAGCCCCTCTGGCTTCGGCTGCACGGCATACGAGAGCCGCACGCCCCAGGCGGAGCCGTCGCCGAGCTGGGCGCGGAACAGCGGCTCGTGCTCGGGCGTGGTGATCACCAGGATGTCGCGGACGCCCGCCAGCAGCAGCGTGCTGAGCGGGTAGTAGATCATCGGCTTGTCGTAGACCGGCAGGAGCTGCTTGGAGATCGCGGCGGTCATCGGATGGAGCCGCGTGCCCGCGCCGCCGGCGAGGATGATACCCTTCATGCCACGCCCAGCCGCCCGCCGTCGTAGCGGGCGCGCATCCCGTCCTCCCACCAGTCGCGGTGTTCGAGATACCACGCGACGGTGCGGCGCAGCCCGTCGGCGAAGGAGCGCTGGCCCGCCTGCCAGCCGAGCTCGCGTTCGATCCGCGCGCAGTCGATCGCGTAGCGGAAGTCGTGGCCCGGCCGGTCGGGCACAAAGGACACGAGCTGCCGTCGCGGCCCCTCCGCCTGCGGCCCCTCCATCTCGTCCACCAGGTCGCAGATGGCGTGCACGACATCGAGGTTGCGGCACTCCTCGCCGCCGCCGACGAGATAAGTCTCGCCCGGCACGCCGCGCGTGAGGATCGCGTGCAACGCCTCGGCGTGGTCCTCGACATAGAGCCAGTCGCGCACCTGCCGCCCGTCGCCGTACACGGGCAGGCTCTCGCCGCGCACCGCCTTGATGGTGATCAGCGGGATCAGCTTCTCCCAGAACTGCCACGGCCCGTAGTTGTTGGAGCAGTTCGAAATCAACGTCGGCAGGCCGTAGGTGCGGAACCAGGCGCGCGCCAGATGATCCGCGCCGGCCTTCGAGGCGGCATAGGGCGAGTTCGGCCGGTAGGCCGACTCCTCGGTGAAGGCACCCTTCTCGCCGAGCGCGCCATAGACCTCGTCGGTCGAGACCTGGAGGAAGCGGAAGCGCGCGCGGGCGTCAGCGTCGAGCCCACGCCAGTAGCGGGTCGCCTCGTGCAGCAGCGTGGCCGTGCCCAGCACGTTGGTCTGCACGAAGGCGAGCGGGCCGTCGATCGAGCGATCGACATGCGTCTCGGCGGCGAGGTTCATGATCGCGTCGGGGCGGAACTCGGCGATCGTGCGCCCGACCGTCTCGGCATCCGCGATGTCGGCCTTCACGAAGGCGTAGTTGGGCGAAAAGACCGCGTTCTCGACGGCGGCGAGATTGGCCGCGTAGGTCAGCTTGTCGAGATTCAGCACCTGCGCGCCTACATCGCGCACGAGGTGGCGGACCACCGCCGAGCCGATGAAGCCTGCGCCGCCGGTCACCAGGATGCGCATGGCGCTCAGTGCAGTGTCTCCAAGAGGCCGAGCATCAGCGCGGCGCGCGGCGCGAGCTGCCGCCAGAGGATGTGCTCGTGATCGGCGTGCGCCCCGGCACCGGGGCAGCCGAGCCCGTCGAGCGTGGGCACGCCCATCACGGCGGTGAAGTTGCCGTCCGAGCCGCCGCCGCGGTGCTGCTTCGGCAACTCGAAGCCGAGCCCCGCCGCGACCGCGCGCGCCTGCTCGTAGAGCCTGAGCACGCCCGGGTTCTCGGCGAAGGGCGGGCGGTTCATCGAGCCGGTGACGGTCACCCGGCAGCGCGGGTTCTGCGCCTTCAGCCCGAGGATCGCCGCCTCGCAGCGCTCGCCGTCCTCGACCGTGGGCACGCGCAGATCGATCTCGCAGGACGCATCCTGGGCGATCACGTTCGGCCGCGTGCCACCGGCGATCGGCGCGACGTTGGTGGTGATGCCGCGCTTGAGGTCGACCATCGCGTTGATCGCCAGGATCTGATGCGCGAGTTCGACCACGGCACTCGCCCCGTCCTCGAAATTGCCGCCCGAATGCGACGCCACGCCGGTGACAGCGAGCTCGAACCGCCCCACCCCCTTGCGCGCGGTCACGACCGCGCCACCGGGACCAGCCGGCTCGGGGATCAGAACATAGGCCGCGTTGCGGGCCTCGGCCTCGATCAGCGCCCGGCTGGTCGGGCTGCCCACCTCCTCGTCCGGGGTCAGCAGCAGCGTGACCGGCAGCCTCGTCGCGCGCTTCTGGCGCAGCAGTGCGGTGACGGCGTGGTAGGCCAAGTACGACCCGGCCTTCATGTCGTAGATGCCGGGGCCGTGGGCGCGGTCGCCGTCGACCCGGAACGGCATCGTCGCGAGCGTCCCGTGCGCCCAGACCGTGTCGAGATGGCCGGCGATCAGGATTCCCTTGCCATCCGCATGGCCGATCCGCGCGCGCAGCATATCTCCGTACCCGTCGCGCCCGACGATCCGGCGGACCTCGGCGCCGACCCCACGCAGCCCGGATTCCGCCTTTTCGATCAAGCGGTTGACGGCAGCGGAATCGGTGGTCGGGGTCTCGATCTCGACCCACTGGCGCAGGTCATCGAGGATCGCCTCGGACGGGCCCGGATCGGTCGCCGGCATGGTGATGTTCATCCTCTGTTTCAGAAAGCGCGCCATGCTGCGCTGCGCGGGAATGCTTGTCCAGGCGGCACCGCTCGCGTAGTTTTGGACATGCTGCGCCGCCGAAAGCGGCGAGTCGCGCAGCGGGGAAAGGGTGCGGTTCATGTCAGGTGCGGCCGGCAACGGGTTCATCCATTTCGAAGATCTGTCCGAGGGGATGAGCGCATCGTTCTCGCGCACCGTGACCGAGTCCGACATCGTCCTGTTCGCCGGTGTCTCCGGCGACATGAACCCGGTGCATCTGGATGCGGAATACGCCGAAAAGACGGTGTTCAAGGGGCGGATCGCCCACGGGATGCTGTCCGCGGCGTTCATCTCCACCGTGCTCGGCACCAAGCTGCCTGGCCCCGGCACCGTCTATCTGGCGCAGAGCCTGAAGTTCAAGGCGCCGGTGCGGATCGGCGACACGGTCACGGCCACCTGCGAAGTCGTCTCGCTCGACGCCGAGAAGAAGCGCGCCACGCTGCGCACGGTCTGCACGGTCGGCGGCAAGCCGGTGGTGGAGGGCGAGGCGCTGGTGATGGTGCCCTCGCGCGTCGCGGTGGTGCCGAAGGCGGCGGCCGCAGCGTAGGGCGGGTTCGGGCGAACCGTCGCCGGATCGTCCGATCGTTCCGCTCTACCGGCAGACCCTGAATTGACCACTCGGCCCCGGCGGGCCATGTCCCCGACGTGCGCATCTTCCGCGAGTTCGACTCCCTTCCGCCCGACGCGCGCGGCGCGTCCGTGGCCCTCGGCAATTTCGACGGCGTGCATCGCGGCCACGCCGCCGTCATCGCCGCGGCGTCCGAGGCCGCGCACGGCCGCGGCATCCCGCTCGCCGCGCTGACCTTCGAGCCGCACCCGCGCGAGGTGTTCCGCCCCTCCGACCCGCCGTTCCGGCTGACGCTGGCCGAGGCGAAGGCCGAGGCGCTGGCGGCGCTGGGTGTCGAGATCCTCTACCAGCTCTCCTTCGACCTCGAATTCAGCCGCATGCCGGCCGAGACCTTCATCGACCTGGTGCTGGCCGCCGGCCTCGGCGCGCGCCACCTTGCCTGCGGGCCGGACTTCCATTTCGGCCACCGGCGCACCGGCTCGCCGGCGCTGCTCGCCACCCTCGGCCCGGCGCACGGCATGGGGGTGTCGATCGTCCCCGAGGCGGCGGCCCCCGACGGGCTGACCTGGTCGTCCACCGCGGTGCGCGACGCGCTCAAGGGCGGAGACTGCGCGCGCGCGGCCGCGATCCTCGGGCGGGTGTGGGAGATCCGCGGCACGGTCGCGCGCGGGGCCGCGCTCGGCCGCACGCTCGGCTTCCCGACCGCGAACATCCCGCTTGGCCGGCATCTCGCGCCGCGGCTCGGCATCTACGCGGTCGAGGCGGGAGTGGTTGGCGCGGATGGCGAGGCGGCATGGCTCCCCGGCGTGGCCAGCCTCGGGCTGCGCCCGACCGTGAACCCGCTGCCCGAGCCGCTGCTGGAGGTGCACCTGTTCGACGTAGCGCCGGAGCTCTACGGCGCGGCGATGCGCGTCCGGCTGCATGCGTTCCTGCGCGACGAGGCGCGGTTCGAGACGCTCGACGCGCTGGTGGCGCAGATGCATCGCGACGCGGCCGAGGCGCGGGCGGCGCTGGCGGGGGTGTGACGGAGCGACCCCTCCGGTCCAATCCCCGGAAGCCGACGAATCACACATCAGCCCCATGCCGGAAGCCACCTTCGCGAGTCCGATCGGGGTCAAATGGCTCTAGCTCCGCGACTGGCCAGGACGGCCCCAAGGCGCAAAGACGTAAAGTGAGCCGCCGGGCAGGAGCCTTCGCGCCGCCACTGCTATAACCCCGCCGATGAGCCGTGCCACCCGACTCGCGAGCGCGAGCCTCGCCATCGCCGTCACGGTGCTGGCGCTGAAGGGGGCTGCCTGGTGGATCACCGGTTCCGTGGCCCTGCTCGCCGACGCCGTGGAGAGCATCGTCAACGTCGCGGCGTCCGCCTCCGCGCTCGCCGCCGTGCTCTATTCGCAGCGCCCGGCGGACGCGAACCACCCCTATGGCCACGCCAAGGCCGAGTACTTCTCGGCCGTGCTCACGGGCGTGCTGATCGTCGTCGCGGCGATCTCCATTCTGCGCGAGGCCTGGCGCGCGCTCCTGAACCCGCGCGCGCCGGACCAGCCGGCGCTCGGGCTGGCGATCAGCGCGGCCGCGACGGCGATCAACGCCACCTGGGCCTGGGTGCTGATCCGGCGCGGCCGCGCGCTCGGCTCGCCCGCCTTGCGCGCCGACGGGCGGCACCTGCTCGCTGACGTGGTCACCTCGCTCGGCGTGATCCTCGGGATCTGGCTCGTGGTGCTGACCGGCGAGCTCTGGCTCGACCCGGCGCTCGCCGCCGCCACCGCCGTGAACATCCTCTGGTCCGGGTTCCGGCTGATGCGCGAGAGCGTGGGCGGGCTGATGGACGAGGCGGTCGCCGCCGAGTCCCTGGAGAAGATCCGTGCGCTTGTCTCGTCCCATGCCGAGGGCGCCATCGAGGCGCATGACCTGCGCACCCGCCAGGCGGGCCGCTTCACCTTCATCGAGTTCCACCTCGTCGTGCCCGAGGAGATGCGCGTGGGCGATGCGCACGCGATCTGTGACCGGATCGAGGCGGCGCTCAAGGCCGAGCTGGAGCCCACGGTGATCACCATCCATGTCGAACCACCGCACAAGGCCAAGCACCGCGGCGTGGTGGTGGTGTGACCCCGTCCGGGCAGCAGGCGCGCATGCTCGCGGGCGAGCTCTATCTCGCGCACGACCCGGAGCTGCTCGCCGCGCGCCGTCGCGCCCAGCGTCGGCTCGCGCGCTTCAACGGCGCCGGTCCGGAGGACGACGCGGCCCGCGCCGAGGCGCTCGCCGCGCTGCTCGGCGAACTCGGCGACGGCGCGGTGGTCGAGCCGCCGTTCCGCTGCGACTACGGTGCCAGCATCACGATCGGCGCGCGGAGCTTCCTCAACGACGGCTGCGTCCTGCTGGACTGCGCGCGCATCGTCATCGGCGCTGAGGTTCAGATCGGCCCGGGCGTTCATCTCGATACGGCGACCCACCCGATCGACGCCGCAACCCGGCGCGCCGGCTGGGAGTCCGCCCTGCCGGTCGCGATCGGCCACGGCGTGTGGCTCGGCGGTGGGGTGATCGTCTGTCCGGGTGTGTCGATCGGCGAGAACACCGTGGTCGGCGCGGGGTCCGTGGTGACGCGCCGCCTGCCGGCGAACGTGGTCGCTGCCGGCAACCCGTGCCGGGTGCTCCGGCCATGTTGATCCGCGCCGCGCTGGCGCTGGCGCTGGCGGCCGGACCGGTGGCCGCCAAACCGCAACGCGTGGTGTCGCTCAACCTCTGCGCTGACCAGTTCGTGGTCGCACTGGCCGAGCGTGGCCGAATCGCCGCGCTCTCGCCGCTTGCCGCCGACCCGTCACTGTCGGCGGTTGCCGCCGACGTGGCCTGGCTCCCGCGCGTGCGCACCGTGGCGGAGGAGGTGCTGCCGCTCCGTCCCGACCTTGCGATCGCCGGCCCCTGGGGGGCGGCACGGGTCGCGGCGATGCTGGAAGCGCGCGGGGTGACGGTGCTGCGGCTCGGTCTGGCCGAGGATTTCGATGCGATCCTTGACCATCTCCGCGCCGTCGCCGCCGCCCTCGGCGAGACCGCGCGCGGCGAGGCCCTGGCCGCCTCCATCGCGCGCGACCTTGCCGCGATCCCGCCCCGCGCCGATGCGCCGCGCGCCCTGGTGTGGCAGGCGCGCGGCTTCGTGCCCGGGCGCGGCACCCTGCCCGACGCGGTGCTGCGCGCTGCCGGCCTCGTCAACGCCGCGCCCTTCGCCGGCTACGGCTTCGTCCCGCTGGAACGCCTGCTCGCCGACCCGCCCGACCTGGTGGTGACGGCACCCGCCGCCGGCCCGCCCTCGCTGTCCGAGGCGCTGCTGGAGCACCCGGCCCTCGCCCGCGCCGCGATTCCGCGCGCGCGGATCGATCCGGCCTGGCTCGCCTGCGGCGGGCCGCAGACGGTGCGCGCGGCCGCAGCCCTGGCGCGATGACCACGGCGCTCGCTTTGCTCGCGGCCATTCTCGCCGCCGCCTCGCTGCTCGTGGGCGCTGCTGGATTCGGCGTGCCCGACACAGCAATCCTGTGGGAGGTGCGCGCGCCGCGCACCGTGATCGCCGTGCTGGTCGGCGGCGGGCTCGGGCTCGCCGGCGCGGTGATGCAGGGACTGCTGCGCAACCGGCTGGCCGATCCGGGCCTGTTGGGCGTCACCGGGGGCGCGAGCCTCGGCGCCGTGCTCGCCTACTACTGGGGGCTTGCCGCCGCCGTGCCGCTCGCGCTGCCGCTCGGCGGACTCGCCGGCGCGCTCGTCGCCGCCGCGCTGGTGTTCGCGCTCGCCGCGCGCGCGGGCACGGGTGCGGCGCTTATCCTCGCCGGCATCGCGGTCGCGGCGATCGCCTCGGCCGCGGTGGCGATGGCGCTCTCCTTCGCCCCCAATCCCTTCGCGCTCGCCGAGATCACGATCTGGCTGCTCGGCAGCCTCGAGGACCGCTCCTGGCGCGACGCCGCGCTGGCGGCACCCGTGGTGCTCGCCGGCGCCGCGCTGCTGCTGCCGCTCGGGGCGCGGCTCGATGCGCTGGCGCTCGGCGAGGCGACCGCCGAGAGCATGGGCGTGCCGGTGGCGTCGACCATGCGGCTCGCGGCGCTGGGGGCCGCGCTCGCGGTCGGCGGTGGCACCGCGGTCGCGGGCGGGGTCGGCTTCGTCGGGCTGATCGTGCCGAACCTCGTCCGCTTCGCCGCCGGCGAGCGGCCGGGGGCGCTGCTGCTACCCTCGACGCTGGCGGGGGCGGCGCTGGTGCTCGCCGCCGACATCGCTGTACGGCTGGTGCCGCTCCAGCAGGAGCTCCGCCTCGGGGTCCTGACCGCGCTGCTCGGCGCGCCGCTGCTGCTGCACCTGGCGCTGCGCCACGCGAGGCCCGGATGATCGCGGCGGAGGACATCATCGTGCGGCTCGACCGACGCACGGTGCTGGACGGGGTGTCGCTCACGGTGCGCGGCGGCGAGTTGGTCGCGCTGGTGGGACCGAACGGGGCAGGCAAGTCCACGCTGCTGCGCGTGCTCGCCGGGCTCGCGCGGCCGGACCGCGGACAGGTGACGCTCGACGGCGCGCCGCTCGCCGCGCTCGCCCCGCGCGTCCGCGCGCGCCGGATCGCCTGGCTGGAGCAGGGGGCGCGCGCCGCCTGGGGCATGACCGTGCGCGAGATCGCGGTACTCGGCCGCCTGCCGCACAGTGACGCGGCTGAGGCCCCGGTCGCGACCGCGCTCGCCGCCGTCGGGCTCGATGCCATGGCCGGCCGGCGGATCGACCGGCTGTCGGGCGGCGAGGCGCGGCGCGCGATGCTGGCGCGCGTGCTCGCGACCGTCCCCGAGGCGATGCTGCTCGACGAGCCCTGCGCCGATCTCGACCCCGCGCAGGGCTTCGCGGTGCTGCGCCTGCTGCGCGCGGAGGCGGGCAAGGGCCGCGCCGTGATCGTCGTGCTGCATGACCTCGCGCTGGCCGCGCGCTATGCCGACCGGATGGTGCTGCTCGATGCCGGCCGCGTGGCCGCCGATGCTCCACCCGAGGCGGTGATGGACGACGCAGTCGCCGGCCGGGTGTTCGGCGTGCGGATCGGCGCCGGCCCCACGGTACTGCCGGCATGAGTCTGCGCCTCGCCGTCGCGGCCTCGGTCTCCGGCGTGCTGCACCTCGCCGTCGCCGCGGCGCTGATCACGCTTCCCGCGCGCCCACTCGACGAGCCACCGGAGCAGGGCGTGGGCATCACCGTCATCTTCTCCTCGGGCGGCGGCGGCGAGCAGGCCGGCGAGGTCACGGCCGAGGTGGCGCTGGAGACCGCTGTGGACCCCGCCGTGGACCTCGCCGAGACCGCCC